>JAZDFH010000028.1:0-34110 GCA_043808035.1 bacterium
CCTTCCGGTATTTCACCGGTGTAACGAAATGATAATGTATTTGGTATGCATTGTGTTCTGTCTTTCTGACCGATCGCATACTCTTATTCTAGACTATGGTTACCGCGCAGCAAGCTGTCGCGGTATTCCTCGGTGAATAAAAATTTTAAATAACACCTTAATGAATATCAACCCTTATTTTTCATAAATCTGATGTACTTATTAACCAATTACATTCGTTAAATACGAAGATTATTTCTAATAATAAAAACTGGAAGATTATTTACGATTGGAACAATAAGAAGGAGCGGAAGTCCTTCACTCGAATAAATCCGATGATACCCTTTTTGAGCGTACGAAATAATACCCGACTACTTATACCGCAACCGTTACTGTTTGCATCTCGTTCAAAATGACGATAGGAGGTATCCACTCTTTTTTCGCCTTTTTTCATCAAAGTTCAGTAAAAACAACTTCAGCCCTAGCATTTTTTACAATCTCCTCAAAAAATATATCCGCAACTCCATTGAATGACTTTTTCGCCTAATGAAGCATTTCTCCAGCCGTTGAGACTCCAAGTGCCGGAGAATACGCAACAAAATTGTCGTTTTCACGTAAAATAATTACAGGGATATTCATCCTAATAAAATCTTTCTTCGTATCGTTATTATTTCTATTCTTCCTTCCTCCTCATGAGAGGGAAAAAGACGGTCTCGCGAATAGGTTTATCCATCAATACGGCAAATAATCGTTCTGATAGCCCAAATCCCGCAGTCGGTGGCATGCCATACTCAAGCGCCTCTATAAAGTCCTCATCAAGTCGTTGCGCTTCAGCATCTCCCTTCTCTCGTAGTTTCATTTGTTCTTCAAACCGTTCTTTTTGATCAATAGGGTCGTTCGCTTCGGAGAAGCCTTTACCAAGTTCGGTACCACCGGCAACGATTTGAAATCGTTGTACTTTATATGACTCGTTGGGTATTCGTTTTGCAAGCGGTTCTATCTCTGCTGGGGTGTTAGTCAAAAAACAAGGCCGTACAAGCTTCGGCCGGATTTTCTTGAATAGTATGTCAATAATACGTCCCTTCCCCAATTTTTGAGTAACGTCGAGCCCTTCTTTCTTCCCCCGTTCGTAAAGTTCTTTTTTTGTAACGGTTTCTAAGTCAATGCCATATTCCTTTTTAAAGAGATCGCAATAATCAACTTTCTCCCATTTTTTGCTCCAATCAATCTTGTGTCCTTTAAATTCAGTCTTAAGTGTCCCACAAGTATTTTTGATAACACGCTTATACATCTTCTGCACAAACTTCATAAGGTCGTTATAGTCAGCATACGCCAAATAAAATTCAAGTGCAGTGTAGTCCTGTAAATGTTCCGCATCAATCCCTTCGTTTCGGAAAACGCGACCGATTTCAAAGACACGTTCATATCCCGCCACCATCAATTTTTTGAGCGCGATCTCAAGCGAAATACGTAAATAATAATCTGTATTCAATGCATTATGATGCGTGACAAAAGGCTCTGCCTCCGCTCCTCCAGGGACTGCTTCCAAAATAGGTGTTTCAACTTCTAAAAATCCACTTTCTTCTAATTCTTTCCTCAAAGTTTTCCAAAAAATATTTTTCTTGACAAATAAATCCTCAACATCTCGATTCATCAAAATATCAAGATAGCGTTTCCGCAATTTTGTTTCGATATCTTCTATACCATAAAATTCTTTCGGTAACGGACGTAATACTTTTGTAAGCATTTTTATCGATCGTACATCTATACTCTTTTCTCCTCTCTTCGTTTTAAAAAGCGCCCCCCCTATTTCTACAAAGTCACCCGCATCAATTTGTTTTTTCCAAAATGAAAAATCCTTAAACGTCGCTTTCTTTAAGACCGCCTGTACTGAACCACTCCTGTCACGCACAATAAAAAATACCAGTCCCCCTTGATCGCGAACTACGCGGATCCGCCCTGTAATAAAAATTTTTTTGCCCTCGCGTGCAAATACCGAAAATGAATCAATCACTTCGCTGATCAAATGTGTTCGTCTCGCTTTTTCTGGATACGGATCAATTCCACGTTCCCGTAATGCCTCTATTTTTTTGAGCTGCTCAGCCCGTATCGACTCCCTCATTGGGATTAATTTATTTTACAAATTTTGTACTCAACTTTTCCTTTTGGAGTATTGATAGTTATTGTATCCCCTATTTTCTTCTCCAATAATTCCTTTCCAATAGGTGATTCGTTCGAAATGCGGCCTTTTTCCGGCTCCGCTTCAGTGCTACCAACAATAAAAAGAACCATCTTTTTACCATCCCGTAAAACTTCAACTTCCGAACCGACAACAACCTTATCTTGCTGCTTTGATTTCTTAATAATCAAAGAATTTTTAATAATATCTTCCAAGATACTAATCCGATTTTCAATGCGATCCTTCTCTTCCCGTGCTTCGGTATATTCAGCATTTTCCGACAAATCACCAAGTTCTTTGGCTTTTTTGAGCTGCTGCGCAATTTCTATTCTTTTAACAGTTTTTAATTCTTGCAATTCTTTCTTTAAATTGTCAAGTCGTTCTTTTGTTACATAGTAGTTGTTTTCAGACATATCTATAAAAATGCATTGTTATCTTTATACGCCTTCCTTCCACTTCGACGAGCGTCCTGCAAAGCGTAGCTTACATTGTACATGATTTCTCATATTTGAAAATACCTTCCCGTTTATAACCGAGTATCCCACTGTTTATCAAGGTGATACCCATTCTTCTGTAATAAATGCTTCGTCTTTACTGCATCCCACGCAATACTCAATGAATCCCATCTGCCAACATGGGAAAACTCGTGATTATTACAAGAAACCGATATTTCTCGCGGTGTATATCCGAACCGCTCCGCTAACAATAAAATTTCCGTATCAAACCCCCATCCTGTTAATTTCTGTATCGAAAATATTTTATTTGCAGCCCGCTCAGAAAAACATTTAAAACCAGATTGTGAGTTGGTACTGTCAGGTAAAGCAAACAAACGAACACAATGATGAGCAATTTTTGAACATTTCGCCGCGCATATATCAAGAAACATCAATTTTTTCTTTTGTACAAAAGGCCATACTCCTACCAAAACATCCTCTTTCTCCTCCGTCAAGACGGGTAAAAAATCATGAGTAAAATGTTCAATCGGGATTGCATTATCAGCATCTGTAAAAAGACGATAGGCTCCTCGTGCAGCAAGCATCCCTTTCTTCACCGCAGCACCTTTCCCTTGCCGCTGTATATGCTCGATTATTGCAAGATTGGGAACAAGGTGAGTAAAACTTCTAACAACCGTTCCTGTTTCATCTACTGACCCATCATTCACAACAATTAATTCATAAGTATAAGGAACATACGCAAGGTGCATGTCCAGTGCTAATAACGTCCGAGGTAGCCGTTTTGCCTCATTGTATACCGGAATGATTATGGAGAGATATGGTTTCTTCTTCGGCATAGTGCTTTTCCTCCTTAATTTTACTTTTTTTATTATACCAGATTTTCATAAAAAAGGCTAAAATCATGCCTCCCAATAAATCCATACATAGATCTCCCATCGTATCCCTCAAACCTTGTTGTTGCATCACACTCAACGATTTATGAATAAAACAAACATCAAGTGAAAATTCCATTAACTCTAATAAAACTCCAATAAGAGCGACCCATCCTAATACAAATAAGAGTGTAGTCCAAAAAGAATGATGAATATTAAAATGATGCGGAAATATACGTTCAAAAAGCCAATAAAAAACAAGAGTAACAAAAACACCCCCTATAAAATGCATAGGAATATCGAGCCAACGTATTAACCAATACCAATGAAATATTGTTGCAATAATATGGAATGCAGCTATAGAAATGAACGAAAGAATAATTGTTTTAAGAGAAACCATTGCAAACTGAAGCGCGATAAACGCGCTTCAATGTTTTTATTACCGTTTTTTCCACTGGAACGCTCGGCGAGCTTTCCGTCTTCCATATTTTTTACGTTCAACCATCCGTGAGTCACGTGTCAAATATCCGCGTGACTTAAGAGCAGGTTTCGTCTCTTCTTTATACTTCACTAATGCTCGTGAAAGTCCCATACGGACGGCCTCTGCTTGCGCAGTCATACCACCTCCTTTGACTTTTGTTTCAACACTCATTTTGGTTTTTGTCACCTCGAGAGGATGTTGGGCGGTTTTTAAATATCGCAATGTATCAAAATAATCTGTAACTTTCTGTCCATTAATAATAAAGTCAGCCTTATCTGCATCCGGATAAATACGCACTCTGGCAATTGCAGTCTTTCTACGTCCAATCCCTTCAATGTATTTTGTTATATCTCCTGTTTTCACCATGTATAATTACAATTCTTATTTATTATTTATCCTTCTTTGAGACAAAAACCAATTGTTTCATTCTTACAGAAAGTAACTTATTTTTGGGGAGCATACCCTTCACTGCATTCCGTAAAACCCACTCAGGATTCTTATCAAATGCTTCTTGATATGTCTTTTCTTTCAGATGACCGATATAACCAGTATGATGATAGTATACTTTTTGTTTTGCCTTTTTCCCAGTGACCTTAATATTTTCAATATTACTCACAAAAACACGTACATCTCCACTGTCTTTCGGATTATACAATGGTGTCGCCTTCCCTTGTAATAATATAGCTATTTCACTCGCTATACGCCCCACTGGCCTATTCTTTGCGTCTACTTTATATTCTTGCATGTTATTTAACAAACTCAATTATTGTTTTTGGTGCAGAATCACGCTTTCTCACCTCAGCCGTTTTTACAACACGTACATATCCTCCTTCACGTTTTGTGTATCGTGGAGCAATATCATAATACAATCTAAAAGCAGCCTTTTCCGGTAATCTACTACAAAGCAATCGTAAAGATGACAAATCATTTTTCTTCGCAATCGTGATTAATTTTTCAATACGAGGACGAATCTCTTTTGCTCGAGCTTCTGTCGTCATAATCCCTTCTTCCATTATAAGGTTGTTCAAAAGCCCGGCAATAAAACTTTGCCGCTGTCCTTTTTTTCTCCCAAATTTTCTACCCTTCTTAAGATGCCTCATAATACTAATTCGCTACCGTTTCTTCCGTCGAATCTTTTATCTCAATATCGGAAATACGTTTAAAGTGATCCAATAAAATGTTTCCTGCTTTGTGTAATGCACGCGATGGACTCATTGTACCATCTGTTTCAATCTCGAGGCGAATTTTATCAAAGTCTGTCCTCTCACCAACGCGCATATTTTCAGTAATATAATTCACTTTCACTACAGGAGAAAATGCTGCATCAAGTGCAATAGTGCCAATAGAAAGTTTTTCGTTCTTTTGAATATCCTCTTTCGGCAGATAACCAAGTCCCTTTTCAACTGTAATCTCCATTTCGAGCTCCGCATTTTTAGATGTTAATGTTGCTATATGCGCATCCAAATTTTGGATTTGCACATCAGCATTACCTTTAATATCTGCTGCCGTAACTTTTTTTTCTCCCTTTACACTCAATGTCAATACCTGTGCTTCATCGGCATAGAACTTAAATCTGATTTTCTTTAGATTCAGACTAATTTCAACAACATCCTCTAATACATCTTTTATAGTTGAAAATTCATGACCGACACCTTTTATCTTGAATCGAGTCACTGCCGCTCCGGGAAGAGAAGATAACAAAACTCTTCGCAAAGAATTACCTATCGTTACACCATATCCTCGATATAGTCCTTCAATATCGAAATGACCAACTTTACCTTCTTCAGAAACTCTCTTAACTTTTACGCTTTCGCTTAAATATGTAAATTCCATAAATTTCGTAATTATCTTGAATAATAATCAATGACCAAGTTTATATCAAATGGATTCTCAATGTCACGAGGTTTTGATTCCATTTTTCCTTCCAACGTTTCAGAATTCAAAGAAAGCCATATCGGTACCACATAATTTTTTAATCTCTCTTCGGCGCTCTTGAACAACGGAATATCTTTTGATTCCGAACGAATGGTTATGATATCTCCTGGTTTGACAGCATATGAACGAATATTCACTCGCCTTTTGTTAACCATAAAATGTCCATGTGAAACTAAATGTCGGGCGATAGAACGGCTTTCCGCAATCCCCAAATAAAAGACAACACTATCGAGTCGACTTTCAAGAATCTCTGCAACCAATTGATTAACAGCTCCTTCCTGTTTCCTCGCCTTATTAAAAACCTTTTTGATCTGATCTTCGTTAAGACTGTAAGTAAACTTTAACTTTTGTTTTTCTTGTAATTGCAAACTGAATTCACTCGGCCGACGTTTACCTCGTTTTCCATGTTGGCCAGGTGGATACGGTCGACGTACCAAAGCCGCTTTTGGTGAAGAACCACGCTCTCCTTTTATGGAAAGCCTCACTCCAAGTTGTCGTTCTCTTTTTTCTAATATTTTTGGCATATCAGTAGTAAATAGTATTTTATTATACCCTTCGGACTTTCTTTGGTCGTGGACCATTATGTGGAACAGGGGTTACGTCTTTAATCCCCGTCAAATTAAACCCATAATTGATCAAAGATCGAATCGCCGAATCTCTTCCACTTCCAACCCCAGACACAATAACTTCAACGTTAGTAAGACCAATTTTCGAAATTTTTTCAACGACCGCAGCAACAACCTTTGACGCTGCAAACGGTGTTGCCTTTTTGGGTCCAGAGAAGCCCAATGATCCTGCTGTTGACCATGCAATCACACCACCTTTTTCATCTGTAACAGTTACTCCTGTATTGTTAAAGGAAGCGTTAATATAAATTCTTCCAGATTCAATATGCTTCTTACCTCTCTTCAAATTTGCAGAAGCTGCCTTTTTATCAACCGTATCTCCACTTTTAGTAACAACTTTCTTCTTTCCCATAGTTTTATATACTACTTCAAATCAAGTTTCCGTCGACCACTTCCCGCTGTATGCCTCACATTACCACGCACTGTTCGTGAATTTGTCTTTGTTCGTTGGCCATGTAATGGCAATCGTCGCATATGTCGAATACCTCGATATGATTTAATATCTTTCAATCGATTGATATTCTTCTTAACAAGCTGTCGCAACTCTCCTTCTATCTTATACTTTCTTTCAAGTTCAACTTTCAACTTCGCCAAATCATCAGGAGTAAGCTCTTTTGCTCGTTTCTCGGGATCAATGTCAATCTCCTTTAAAATAGAGACTGCCGAATAATGACCTATACCGTAAATATATGTCAAAGCAATCTTAACTTTCTTTTCATCTGGGATATTAATACCTACAAGTCGCATAGTCTTAAAAAAATTAACCTTGTCGCTGTTTGTGTTTCGGTGTCGCGCTACACAAAACATAGACTCGCCCTTTACGGCGAACTGTTTTACATTTCATACAAATTTTTTTCACGGATGCTCGTACTTTCATAACCTCAATCTATTAAAAGGAAAAAAAACTTTTATGTCAAATGATAATTGTGTATCTTCATAGGTACACATCTTTTCAGATAAAACCATACCGTTATAATCTTCTGACTATTCTTCCACGATTATCACTAGCCTGCGCCATTTCAAGTGTAACAGAATCACCAGGAACAATTTTGATCCGGTACATTCGCATTTTCCCTGAAATATATGCTAGAACTTCTTTGCCGTTTTCCAGTTGCACTCTAAAAGTTGCACTCGGCAATGTTTCTACAATAGTGCCTTGAACAGTCATACGGTATTTAAATCATATCATAGCTTATAACTAACGTCAACGTTTATACGATCATCATTATCAGGTACTCTCCGAACCCAAAAAGGCCATAAACGAACTTCTGCCGACTTAATGCCAGGAAGCGAAAAAATAAGCGCTTTTATCTCATCCTTATCTTTATTTACCGCTTCCTTCTTAAATGCTGCGAGATCAAATGCCCTTGCCCATACAGTCGCAATATGTGCATTTGCATGAACCTGCGTCTTAGAGAAATCAACACCTACATCGTTCGGTACAGTGATAGAATACTCTTCTAATACAAAATCTCCCGTACCTTTCTCCATTTGTTTGGTCAATAATGACTTAAAATCGTCTTCACGAAATCCAAACGCACGAGCTTCACCATACAAAGTGACCGAGAACTCTCCCTTTTCATTAACATTACGATCAATCACTTCATCAACAACAGATATCTCGATCATGTCCCCCGCAACTACAATGTCATCCGGCACATTCGACAAAATTGCGGTTTTTAACACCTCAAACAAAGATTCCTTTGCTTGTTTCCGTGCTTCTAATACATCATCATTAGTCGGCAAAGCGGTTTCTCCAATAAAACCTCCTGTAATTGGAATTTCGGATGAAGCATAAAATCCGTCATATCGAGACGTTCCTTCAAATCCAGGTATAGTAAATCGAGAGACCGGACCACTATTATATGTATCTCCCGGCCCATCTGCCACAACCGAAACCGTGACCCCCTGCGGTACAAGTTTGTTCCCTGTCTTAATCGCTCCAGGAACAGTAATTTTATCTTCAATACGATATATTTTACCATCAGGTGACTCAATCCGTGTATTCGCCACAAGAAGCTGTGGATTCGTGTCAAATACATTATATACCGTAACCTTCCCTTTCGCCTTTCTCTCAACCTTACCTCGATCATTTGCAAGATGTACTTGAGTAGCCTCCTTCTTCTCTGTAAGCACCATACCTGGAAGCGTTATAGCCGTATCCCCCAAATTTGCAGACTGTTTTTCTAAATCAATCAATAATTCTGTATCAAAATTCCATGCCGATCGTTCAAAAACCAAGTTCATATTCGCACGTGGCAACAAAAAGCCCGCAATCGAAATAACACCGACAATAAGGGCTGTTGCACCAAGCGCAAGCGAAAAACGCCTCCAACTCCATATCCGTGAGCTTGCAGTTACAAAAGCGGGGAATCGACGCCCTTTCTTCAACGTTGTCTCCGCCACAGTTCCTTGCGACTTACTTTCCGGCATATCAGGTACTGCCGCAACTGTGTCGTTTTCCTCATTAACATCCACGACAGAACGCATCACAATGTCTGTTACAGCCTTCTTCCCACGACCGAAAAAAGGATTGACTGCATGAAGACCAATTGCATCAGCGAGTGTTAAAATATCATCATCAACCGATTCAATAATCAATGATTTCCCCGCTGTTTCCGACTCGCGTTTAATAAGACTAAGTGTATGCTCCGAATGACCAATCAATGCTCCCCGAGGGATATAAAGTCGTATTTGCGTATCATTCGATTGTAATATTTTTTCAATAACTGCAGGAGCTGATTCCGTTTTGTTGATATAAATCTTTCTTCCACTATTCATTGCAGTTTCACTATACCACCGAGAAGAAAACAAGTGAAGACTTGAAAAAATGAGTAAAGATAAAGAATCAAATCATTTCTTTCCGACAAATAAACACACTGCCGCTCGCTTAAGTTGTTTTATGCGTTCATCAACCACTTTACCCTCCGCCCAGCTATCTGATTTAATTCAGCATAAGCTCCTGTTTGTATCTCAATAACAAATGTCTCAATCGGATCAACCGCCACCTGGACAAATGAGACCTTATTTCCCCCTATTAAAAAACGTTTTGCATATATCTCCTTCGGCAAGGGGAAGCTTAACAAATAAAAATTGACCGGCGCGTCTTGTTTGATTGAAGACATATTTTTTAGAATCCCTCCAATACCTCGCAAAAATATCGAAAACGAATCGTTGAAAATCACATCCAATTTTCGTTTCAAATGATCTGAAACTTTCCCATAAATATATTGCTCATAGACTACTCCACTAACATCTTCAGGTAACATACAAGCATCTTGAAACATCTGTGCAAGCGGTTTCTTCCCCCACAAGAAAGAATCTATATATGTAGCCCTTTTATCAGTCGCTACATACAATGCGGTTATATCTTTAGTACTCCAAACAAAAACAAATGGATAAGTGGCATATTTCCGAGCCAGTGAATACACATAAACCGCACCAGGTTCAAAAAGATATTTCCCTGGTACTGCCTTCGCTTTCGAAATAAACGTAATCCCCATAGTGAATTCAATTTTTTTACCACTAAATCCATGAGGATTGATAATATGATGCCCGTCAATCTTAACACCGGTAACAACCACTGTCGCTAAATATACTTCCAAATCATCAATGCCCAACTGTATAGCAGCAACGTGGCGATTTTCATCAAAAAGTTTCCATATTGCCTGTGCAATATGATTCTCTATATCAATCGTGGTTAGTATTTCTTTATAATGTTCTCTCTCTATTTCAGTGGAAGCAAACAAGGTCACTGCCGAATCAAAATTCCATAATTCATACGATAATGGTTGTTGTACATCGTTCTGCATATTATGTTATATCATATCACAAAAAATGGTTATTATATTTTTATTAAGGAAACACACAACTACTACACATCTCTCTTGTATTATATTTCATAAAATAACCCCTAATACGGCTCCAAGGGCTTATTCTAAGAATAATATCCATACTGCGCCTCGGTCAGCTCCCCCATCATCGTCTGTAAACGCATTAACTGCAATGTCATCTACTCCATTACCATCTAAATCACCTAATGATGCAACAGCTCCACCAAAAAAATCATTATTATCCAAACCTCCAGTAAAGTTACCTTCTGTGTCGCTTATTTTTTGGTGCGATTTTACAGTGCCATCTGTGTCGAGGAAGAGTATCCATACCGCACCTCGACTGATTCCGCCGTCATCGTCCTGATGTGCTCCAACCGCAATATCTCCTACTCCATCGCCATCAAGATCGCCTAATGACGAAACAGATATGCCAAAATTATCCCAATCATCCAATGTCCCTGTGAAATTCCCTACAATATCGTTGATCTTCTGGTATGATTTCACAGTACCGTCTGTGTCGAGAAATAGTACCCAAACTGCACCTCGGCCACCTCCTCCATCGCGATCGTTAGACGCACCCACTACAATATCCCCTATACCATCACCGTCTAAATCACCTAATGATGCAATATCTGTACCAAAATACACAACATCATCCAAAATTCCAGTAAAGCTACCTTCAGTGTCGCTTATTTTTTGGTGCGATTTTACAGTGCCATCTGTGTCGAGGAAGAGTATCCATACTGCGCCTCGAGAACCTCCTCCATCGTCGTCTTCTGCTGCACCCACCGCAATGTCCCCTACTCCATCACCATCAAGGTCGCCTAACAACGAAACAGAATAACCAAAATAATCACTATCATCTAATACTCCAGCGAAGTTGCCTTCGGTATCACTTATCTTCTGGTGCGATTTTACTGTGCCATCTGTATCGAGAAATAGTATCCATACTGCACCTCGGTTAGTACCGCTATCATCGTCTGATGTTGCACCCACCGCAATGTCCCCTACTCCATCGCCATCAAGATCTCCTAATAACGCAATAGCACGGCCAAAATAATCCCCATCATCTAACACCCCAGTAAAATTACCTTCTGTATCGCTTATCTTCTGATGTGACTTTACGGTGCCGTCTGTGTCGAGGAAGAGTATCCATACTGCGCCTCGGTTAGCTCCTCCATCGTCATCCGTGTATGTACCCACCGCAATATCTTCCGCTCCGTCACCATCAAGGTCACCTAACAATGCAATTGGCCTACCGAACCAATCATAATCATCTAATGTTCCAGCAAAGTTTCCTTGAGTATCACTTATCTTCTGGTGCGATTTTACTGTGCCTGCTACAATCGTAACAATAGGAGAAAAAATAACTGGTGATGTTTCGTAATAATCTTCGCTTGTTCCTCCGTCTTCAATCGTAAGTGATGCATACTTTGTCGATTCAATCGGGGTAAACAATGAATATTCGCCGAATTCAAGGCCCTTGCTATAAGCGTAATAATTATTAATTGTGTTATCGGGATCTACTGGCAAAATTGACAGCAAAGAAGGCATACTTGTCATGTTTGAAAACTCTATTGGCAACCAACCGCTTCCGTCAATTTTCCGTATATCTATACCATCTGCCATACAACGATACTCCCAACCACCAGACAACGCGGGAAGGGTTGGATATTCTCCAGACTCTCGACAATCATCATCTAAAATGCCATTCGTATCTGGCAACGAAAGATATACTTTGCCGTTTTCGGTATTATCAATAGGATCTCCCGAAAACAAAGCAAGTTCGATTGCGCCATCGAGAGTCTTAAGATCAGTAACGCGTTTACCGTCTCTTGACTGGGCTAATTTCTGTACTGGATTTAGTACAACAATAGCTACTGTTGCAAGAATCAAAACGATTACAACAACCATCGAAATTTCGATAAGAGTAAATCCCTTTCTATTTTTTGCGTTAGTCATAAAAAAATAAAATGTTTATGTTTTTTTAATATAAACTAAGTATAGCATAAAAGATCAATGCAGCTTGCCTACTAAAACCTATTCTAAAACCGCCTTAATGCGACGTATGCCTGCCGCAACAGATTCTTCCTTCTTAATACGAAACTTGCCCAAATTACCAATATGTTCAACATGTGGCCCACCACAAATTTCGAAGCTAAAAGGTTTTTCTTCTGAACCAATCTTGTAAACACGAACTTGCTCTGAATATCTATCATCAAACACTCCCATAGCCCCACTTTTTTTTGCTTCTGCAAGAGACATATCTTTGTATGCAACTAATAAATTAGCTTTTATAGCATCATTTACTATATTCTCCACTTTCTGTTTTTCTTCTTCAGCCATTTTTGCTGTATGTGAAAAATCAAATCGAATACGTTCTGCAGTGATATTACTCCCCCGCTGCTCGATATGATTACCTAGTACGCAACGAAGTGCAGCAAGAAGTAAATGTGTTGCCGTATGATATTTCACGGTCATCTCGCCTTGATCAGCAAGTCCTCCCTTAAATTTTTGTTCCGAACCAACACGAGAAAGCTCACGATGTTTTTTAAATTCACTCCAAAAAATTTTAGTCGCTGTTTTCTGCTGATCTTCAGATAAAAGCTTTGGAAATTTCATTTCGTTACGAATTCTATCTATCTCTTCAAGACTCACCTCTAAAGGAAGTCCATGTGTAGTAAAAAGATAAAACAATTGTTTTCCAAGCTGCTCATATTTAGAGAATTGTCCGTTTTCGATTTCTTTAAGCAAAGGGACCGCAATTTTTCTGAGTTCCTTGAGCCCTTTTTCCAAAGTCTTTCTAAACCTTTTCTCTTCCTCGATTATCGCAGAAATAATTATTTCTTTATTCCTTAAAATAGAGCCATATACATATCCATATGCTTCAATAACTCCTTCCGATATCTTTGCAAGCGCCATAGAAGAAATCCCTAATATATCACTATATAGTACCGAACGCCGAAGCAATCGCCTCAAAACATATCCCTGATCAGTATTCGAGGGCAAAATACCTGCATCTAAAACAAAAACTGACGCACGTATATGATCAGCAATAATACGAAAAGCCTTCTTCTCATCATGACCGCTTGCCGAATATGTTTTACCGGACGCTTTCTCAATGCGTTCAATGATAGGGATATATAAATCTGTCTTAAAAATATCATCAGTCCCTTCCGAAACCGCAGCGATACGTTCCAGTCCTCCACCAAAGTCAACATTTTGTTTAGCAAGTTTCTCAAACGTTCCATTCGTAACTTTTTGATATTCCATAAAGACTGAATTACCTATTTCGAGAAATCTCCCACAATCACAATTCGGGTGACAATGTTTTCCAAATTTCGAGTCATGCGAAATATGTTCAAATTCGTAAAAAATCTCTGAGTCAGGTCCTCCCAGCTCTCCTGTCGGCATATTCTTCGGGACACCTGCGCGACTCCACCAATTTTTATCTCCATAGTAAAAAATTCGTCCGCCTTGCATACCACACGCTGCTCCGCGTTCTTCGGTCACTAACTCAATATCACTTGCATCAATACCCTTCTGTGCGAACAATTCTTTCCATATAGAAACAGCTTCTTCGTCTTTCGGTATCCCGAATTCTTCATTGCCGGCGAAAACCGTTACATACAATCTTTGAGGATCAAGTCCAACCTCATCTATTAAAAAAGAAAAAATCCACGGGAGCTGTTCTTTCTTGAAATAGTCTCCCAAAGACCAATTCCCCAG
This sequence comes from bacterium, assembly GCA_043808035.1. Taxonomy (GTDB): domain Bacteria; phylum Patescibacteriota; class Minisyncoccia; order UBA6257; family Colwellbacteraceae; genus JAZDFH01. The sequence goes on from JAZDFH010000028.1 coordinate 14,090, forward strand.
CATTTCGAAAAACGTGGTATGTCGATTATCTCCCACATCATCAATATCTTCAGCGCGAAATGATTTTTGCGAATTAACCAACCTGCTGCCTGCAGGATGCTGTTCCCCTAATAGATATGGAACAAGTGGCTGCATCCCAGAACCCGTAAACAATGTTGTTGGGTCATTCTCGGGAACAACAGGAGCTGAAGGGATTATGGTATGGCCTTTCTGTTGAAAAAACGATAAATACTGTTTTCGAATGTCATTCGCATTCATAATGTCTTAGTAATATTCACCTAATTTATCAGCGCTCCGATGGAGACGAATACGTTCAAGCGCTTTTGCTTCAATCTGCCGAATACGTTCACGAGTAACACCGAAGACCTTCCCCACTTCTTCGAGTGTATGTGTCACTCCATCTTCAAGCCCGAATCGCATTTCCAAGATTTTACGTTCCCGCCCGGTCAAATCAGACATAATTTCTTTTATCTGATCACGCAACAATTCATGTGATGTCGTTTGAGACGGTGTTAGATTTTTATCATCTTTAATAAAGTCAGCACGAACAGATTTTTCATCATCACCTCCGATCGGAGACTCAAGAGAAACAACTGATTGAGAAATTTTTTCAATATATCGTACTTTATCAACAGGAAATCCCATCTCGATCGCTATCTCTTCCGTAAGGGGCTCACGTCCAAGCTCTTGCGATAATTTTCTTTTCACCTGTGTATATTTGGAAATAGTCTCAACCATATGCACAGGGATACGAATCGTACGCGATTGATCAGCAAGAGCACGGGTAATCGCTTGACGTATCCACCATGTCGCATATGTCGAAAATTTGAATCCTCTACGGTAATCAAACTTCTCAACAGCCTTAAACAATCCGATATTTCCTTCTTGGATTAAATCGGAAATACCCAACGGGCCACGATTGATATATCTCTTCGCAATAGAAACAACAAGACGTAAATTCGACTTAATAAGACGTTGACGCGCATCTTCATCTCCTTTCAAAATCCTCTTTGCAAGATCTTTCTCTTCAACAGGCTTCAACAACGGTGTTTTTCCAATTTCTTTCAAATACATTTGAATCGTATCGGGAACTTGTCCTGGAATTTTTGTCGCCTCTTGCAATTCTTTCTCACTGACTTCATCAATAGATGTCTGCAAAAGAGACTCTACTTCAACCACTTTGATCGCGGCATTGTCTAATCGATTATAAATTTCTTCCAGATATTCAAGATCATTTTCAATACGAGGGAAATAATCAAGAATTTCAAGATTTGTGACAAATCCTTTCGTTTTACCCCTTTCAATAAGCTCCTCAAGTGAATGTTCGAGCTCTTCAGTTTCCTCTGCAGTTCTCAACAAATCTTTCCCCTTTTTAACTATCTCTTGATTCGTATCTTTTCCTCCTCCACCAATAGTCCTTGCGGTTTTAACTTTTTTCTCCGATTGGACAGACGAAGATGTCTTCTCTGATTTTATTATTTTTTTCGTAACAACAGGCTTCTTACCATTATCCTTTTTTATACCTTTTGCACATGTTTTTGTGCATTTTGGTGTGCATTTTGCACTCTTTTTGACTGCCGATAGGGCAGCCTTTTTGGTCGTTGTCTTCTTCAATTGTGGCTTTTTATTTTTTGCCATTCTTTATATCTTGCATTTTTCTTGATATATCGTCAAACTGACATAAATATTTTCGAAGAGCTTCTTCATCCCCTCCTGTTTCCGCTTGAGTGATACATCGTCTCATATCTTCCAATTCTTTTTTATAGTACTCTACTATAAGCTCTCGCGTTAATACAACAAACTCATCTTCAGAAGAAAAAACCGAACTATTAATAATAAGCGTAGCGTGCAGTTGCATCCTGTCCAGTAATTCTCGTACCGTACTATCCCCTTCCATCGATTTAACTAAAACGTCATACGCCTTTTGATACAATTCAGGTAAAAAATGATAACTTTCTGACAAGCGTTCCAAAAGAGATTGATTGAGATGAGCTAATTCAAAAAGTTGCCATGCAATCTTTCCGATACGGTCTTTCGGCAAAAAAGAGTCTTCTTCTTGCAATTGTGTATCTTTTTTATCTATAGTGCGAATCATTGATAATTGCTGTTCTCCTAAAGAATCCATTTCGGCAAATAAATCTTTTTCAGAAAATCCAACCTTAAAACTTAACTCCTTAACCCAATAAGCTCTGTCGATAGAACTACCGAGTTTCTTTATCTTACCCAATGTCTTCCGAATTCCTTGTTTCTTGCTTTCTATCGTTCCATTCTGTAAATAGGTAGAAAAATAATATTCCATTGCCGATTGAGCATTGGCAATCCTTTCGGCAATATACCCTGATTGTGCAATAACAGCATCCGCAGGATCTTTAAACTCCGTCAACGGGACAATCTTCACTGAAAAGTCAAACTCCCCTGCCAAATCAATCCCTCGCTCCGCCGCCATACGTCCGGCATCATCATTATCAAAAATCAATACGATGGTATCGGCAAATCGCCGTAGTGTCCGAAGATGATCAACTGTTAAAGCAGTCCCCGAACTTGCAATAGTATTAGTTACCGCATCACGGTACAACATTAAAAAATCCATCTGCCCCTCTACAATTATGACGGTATTTTTCTCACGTACAAAACTCTTACTCTGCCAAAATCCGTACAGTAAACGTGATTTATTAAAAATCGGTGTTTCCGGACTATTCACATATTTTCCCATTTCACCCGTATCAAGCTCCGGTAAAATCCGTCCTGAAAAACCCACTACTTTACCAAAATGATTATGTATAGGAAACATTATTCTCCCTCTGAATCTATCAAGGTATTTCCCCTTTTCCGTCCGAAACGCAAGCCCTGCGCGCACAATATCCTCAATCTTAAAACCTTGCCGTGAAAGAGATATAACGAGAGTATCATATCCCTGTGGAGCAAAGCCTATTTCGAAAAGCTGTACTATATCATTTCCCAAGCCACGTGTTTTTACATATTCCTGTGCCCGTTCCGAGTTCTCAAACATTTCTCGAAACAAATCACAAGCAGCACGGTTGATATCATACAAAACACCAAATTGTTGATGATCTGCAGGACTTGATCTTCGAAGATCAACTCCTGCTTTTTCGGCAAGTAACTTCAAAGCCTCCGAAAATTCAAGATTCTCATATTTCATCACAAATGTAAAAATATCACCTCCTTCTCCACAACCGAAACAATGCCATACCTGACGTTCTGGAGACACCATAAAAGAAGGAGTACGTTCGCCATGAAACGGACACCGTGCTTTAAAATTGCGTCCTGCCGGCTGCAACTCAATATATCCTTTGATAATATCGACAATATCTAATTTTTCTTTGATTTCTTCCGATGGGAGCGTCATATTATTCTTGTTTAAATACTATAAAAACTTACAGTATATGCAATCATATCTGTTAGCTCTAGTGTAACTATTATATACATGGGTGTATATACCAATATCCACTCAATAGTCAACCATTATTTTCTATTTTCATGCCGTTTGAGTGCAGTATGAATCATACTATCCAATAGTTCAGGAAAAGTCATTCCATACGAATAAGCAGCCTTCCTCATAATACTGGTTGCCGTCAAATCGGGCAAAGTGTTTATCTCTAACACATACAACATTCCATCGTCTGTAATAATCATATCCGATCGAGTCATCCCTGATGCAACAATCAGCTTATGTAAAGCAACTGCCGTTGTCATGACACGTTTTGATTCATCGGTTTTAAGAACCCTATGCTCCGATCCATAAGGAGCATATTTTGCAGAATAATCACAAAATTCATTTGTATTAGAAATAATCTCTATCGGCGGTAACGCAAAAATAATACCATCTCCGTTATCCAAAACAGCACATGATACTTCTTTGCCGATAACGAATTGTTGAATAAGAACAGTTCTACTATACATAAATGCCGTCTCAAGTGCAGCTGATATATCATCATATGAACGAATGACGGTAATTCCTAATGAAGATCCACTATCTGCAGGCTTAATAATAACGGGGAACGTAATACCCTCAAACACAGGCCACGTGCTATTCTTATGTACTTCTATGAACCGCGGTATATCAAATCCGTGTGCATAAAAAAGATTTGATGATAAAATTTTATGCATACCAAGAGCACTAGAAAGCGCGTCACTGCCAATAAAAGGAATGTTATGTAATTGCAATATATCTTGCACTGTTCCATCTTCTCCATATGCACCCCGAAGCGCAAGAAAAGCAACCATTTCATTATCAATCAAAGATTGGATAGGCAAAGACCATTCGCCATTTTTATCAACATGGATTGATGTTACCGAATATCCGTTTTGTTGAAGTGTATTGCAAACTTCCCTCCCACTCGCCATAGAAACGTCATATTCAAATGACGGTCCTCCCATGAAAACTGCTATATGTTGTTTACTCATTACTCTAAAGGTAGAGCGGGTCGAGGCAACAAATCGTCCGGTTTATACAAATCAGGATCAATGGTTCTTTGAAAACATACTTCTCCCCCTTCATGATTCCAACGACTATTACTATCAAATGATTGGTCTGCTTCGGTAGATGGTAAGACAAAAACAGCGCATAGTTCAAAAGAGAGATCTCCTGTGATCTTATAAGCATACGGCTCCTTTGTCTCAGGATCTTGTGGGACGGTGAAGTATGACAGACTATTCTCAAGCTCTTTTAAGGATTGAGGTAATACGTCCTTCTTTTGCCAATAGGTGATAATTTCCGATTCAGCATTGGATAAATCATTCACTCTTTGTCGATCAGCTTCTCTCATTCGTTGCGTCTGCGGACTTCCAATAAAGAAAAATCCCCCTATTAATGAAATAGCAAAAACAGTCATCATCCCATATCCGATATATCGTGCCATTAATAATTTTTCCGGCACATCTTGTCGGATATCCCATATATAATAGCCAAAAATAGAACCTGCAATAAACAACACCGCTATAACTTTCAATACAAATCGTATTGTTAACTCTCCATCTAAGAAAGTATTAAAGAGAAATATAATATCTCCAATAATAATAAGAGACGCAACAAACAACGTAAAATATGTCAACCACCGTCTAATCCATAGCATTAATTTTTCGGGATATCTAACATACTCTCGCTTAAGATATCTCATCGCAACCATATACACAGGGAATGTAATAAAAAACCAAGACAAAGCGCCACGTAAAACACTGTAATAAGAATCAATTTGGTACCCACTGCTGTTGAGAATATCAGGGAACGCGATATTAATGATTTGAAACATAAGAACACTCCAACTGATCGCCGCTGCATACAGCATAGCGCTCGTCAATAGATGAAGAAAAAAATCTCTTGGTGTCGTTTTTGTATGTGTCTCCATGCTTACATGATACCATCCCCCGTACAGAAACAAAGAGAATGCTCTGTGAGTAAGATTGACAAAAATTATAAACCTGTTGGGATATCAATAAAGCAGACGTCTATAGTAAACTTATTTTTTAATACTTCTCCTAACGCCTTCACCCCTACTGTTTCAGTGGCATGGTGTCCAGCAAAAAAAACGTTCAAGCGAGCATCTTTCGCAGCATGATAAACTTCTGTCGCATCCCCACTGATGTAGGCGTCAACTCCTTCACTCAAAGCTTCAAAAAATCCGACATGCCCTCCTCCGCCACTACATACCCCGATCGTACAAATCTTTTCCGGACCAAAAGGAAGGATAGAGAGCGTCTGTGGAAAAAGTTTCTTCTTTATAAGAAGTGTAAGATTATCCCTTGAAATTGGCCGTACAAACCTACCGATCCACCCAATTGATTTGCCATGATAAAAAAATGCATCTTTCTCTTTCCGTGCACCAAGTAATTTTAGTAACTGAGCATTGTTACCGACAATTGGATGCCGATCTAATGGAAGATGCGCCGCGTACAAAGATATACCATTATCAGCAAGTATTTTTAAGCGTTCTCCATTCCACCCTCGAAGTGAAGGGTTTACCTTCCCCCAAAATTGTCCATGATGGACGATAATCATATCTGCCTTTCTCTTCAACGCCATCTGAAATGTCTCTACGCCAGCATCAACTGCCGTCACAATTGTTTTAATAGTCGGCTTCCCTTCATATTGAAGACCGTTCCATGAATCATCGGGAATACTTGCAATGTCAAGATATGTATCAAGGAAAGAAACTATTGCATCTCGTGTAATCATAATGAATCCTTTTTATTCAGAAAACCTTTTAGCAATTTTCCGCGCGATTTCTCTCGGTGTTACTCGTACCAATTTCGCTAAAACTTTTGCACGAAACCCCGGGATAACTACCCTTTTTCCTTGCATAAGACCTTTATAACCAATATAAGCAATCGTTTTAACATCCAATTTCGCATCCTGCATAATTTTCACCTCTTCGCCTTCTCCTTCTTTCTCTAAATCAGAAATAGTAAAACCAGGACATAATGCCGTCACCGAAACACCTGTCCCTTGCAATTCCTCTGCAAGAGCTTCTGAAAAAGAGAGGACGTATGCTTTCGTCGCATAGTACACTGCAATAAACGGTACCGGCCGAAATGCTGCGGTTGAAGAAATATTCAAAATTTTTCCATCCCCTCGCGCAAGCATTTCAGGTAAGAAAAGCTTTGTTAGATGCGTTAAGGCACCAATATTCAATTGAAGCATTTTCCGTTCAGTCTCAAAGTCAGTCTTAAAAAAGAATCCATAGGTAGCAATACCAGCATTATTAACCAACACATCAATACCAACTGATTCGTTTTGTAACTCAGTAAAAATTTCCTTAGCGCTTTCAGGGCATGAAAGATCTTTGATAATCGTTTTAACAGATATATCAAATTCTTTTTCAAAATACTTTTGCACTTCAGTGAGTTTTTGCTCATCATGAGCTACCAAAACCAAATCATACCCATCAGCGGCAAAACGACAAGCAAGTTCGTATCCTACGCCTGTAGACGAACCAGTAATAAGTGCTGTCTTTCTCGTATGTCCGTGTCCTCTCATACTTTATAGTAATTTATATAACTATACTAAATTTTTAAAACTCTCACCAGCCAAAGAAAATCCGGCGCATACTTAACGCCGGATTAATAGCCTAAAAGACTCTTCTAAAGGTTACAAGGAACACTATTCCTCCTACTCCCATCATCACCCCAATTATCTGTAACACAACAGGGAGACTTGTTGCGGCAAGAACAATACCAAACACCCATAACCCGATAGAACCCGCAAACTGTCGAGCGGCAGACTGCACAGAGAGTACTGTTGCCCTCTGTTCGGAACCTACATTACGATGCATGAAATAATCGAAAAAAGGTTTTTCATATCCTCTAATAACACTATGAAATAGTGTTGCTAAAACAACAGGCGTTGCAACAATCCTCCCCATCAAAAAGATAGGTAACGCAATAAAAATTACCATACAAAAGAATGATAATCCTTCGCCAAATTTTTCTTCTATTTCATGTGCCCATCGACTTGTCGCCCATGAAATTACATTCATGGAGAAAAATAAGACACCATACCACCGCACATCCAATGAAACTAGCTCATAATATAGGTTATACGTAAAAAAACCATACTTTCGACACACCCGATATGAGCATCATAAATGCTATCGCCCATACAAGTTTGTCACTCTTCCATACAAATGTAACACTGTCCTTTATAAGACGAAGTTGGTCTTTTATGACATACGTCCCCCGTCCATTGGGTTCTTTCATACCTATTGTTGCAATCAAGGCAACAACCATTACAGGTAATGATAATGCTATTGGCAGCCGCGGATTTATCTTGTACAAAAATCCTGAAGCAAACGATCCTATCGCAGTAACCAGTAAGTGTCCTGAGAATGCTTTGCCCATTACCTTTTTAAAATGACTCTCTTCTTTTATCTTTTTCATTGATTCGAATAACAATGACGTATCGGCACTGGATATCAATACAGCGCCAACACTCCATACAATATTAGACATCCATACAGTAAATGGATTATACATACATAAAAAAAAGATAAGTCCGATGATGCTCAAAGAATATCCTATGACTATTGTTTTTTTCATTCCTATCAAATCTGCCAAAGCTCCTGTCGGAATTTCCAAAAACACTAACCCCAGAACAACTATCGCTTCCATAACATAAATTGCAGCGAACTCCATATGACCGACATGATGAACGTAGGATATCAAAATCGGTGCCCAAAATAATGGATCGCGACATACTAAAAAGATGTGGAAAAGCAAAATATTGCGACGCATCGCAGTAGTGTTATGTGTCATATAATTTTTCCCTCCTGTCAAAATTATTAAAGATCACGCTCAAACAAAAAAATCGGCTTTTGTCGAGCCAAAAGTGTTCTTAAAAAATGTGTTTTTGAACAATTATAAGTGTTTCCAAAAGCAATCGCGGCTCAACAAAAAACATACCTCTCCTGGGATGGTGCAATATAAAAACCACATGCTCTGTTTTTTATTGTCGCAATTTTCTATTTCCATAATTCTATGTATAGAATAATTTTACTAAACAGTCAACCAACAATTTTAAACGATTCCAAACAATTTCACGCTATTAAAAGGAAAAGGAGAATGGTACGTTGACACATCCTCCTTATTTTTTCTCGTTCTTAACGAGAGATTATCTTATCTATAGTTCGCGCCGCGGTTATCGTTTTGCTGATGCTGATTATTGCTTCCGCTCTTAGAAAAAAGAATCCAAGCGGTGTAAACAACAAGAGTAACATAGAAAGTCAAAAAGATTTTAAACATCCTGTATACTGGGTATATTTCTAAACTAGAAAATATACCATAATTTTCTAATCCCCTTCCGATTAGAATACCAGTCAGTAAAACAAGAACAGTCTTGTTCTCTTCAGCAGCGAAAAACGCTAACACCTTGCGACCCATAGATTGTATGAATCTTTTCATAGGTGTTTTAGAAGTTAATAATACACACAGTGGTTTAGATGTATGCACTACAACCTCTTAATTAATTGATTAAGAAAGAACTATAACTCTTTTTATGCTAAAAAAGAGTTATAGTTTTTATACCACAAATTAAATAATTAGTCAATACCCTTGAACAAATTGTTCTACTACTTCAACTAACCGCGGTTGTTCCTTTGTTTCAAACATATGAGTTCCATGTCCTCCCTGCTCATAAATAACAAGCTTCTTTTCTATCCCTTCAGGTATTGCAGCAAAAATTGCTCTGTTTTCATCGGCATTTTTCTCCATCTCTGACTGAACTGTATCATCTTCACTCGAGACAAGACATATCCGTTGATCTGTATTTAATTTTTGAATAATTGGCATGACAGCAACCCCTCGATAATTAAGTCCTGCTGAAAGCAAGATAGCTATTCTTAGCTCTGAATGTTCGGTGATATATTGTAATACTAAATTTGCACCGATTGATGCCCCTATAAGTATAATGTTTCTTTCACGCACACCTTGTAATTTGCAATACGCAACCGCCGCATCGATATCATTAATACTTGCTTGATGTTCTTTGTCATCAAAAGAGTGATATCCTTCCGGACCGCCATCCGATTCCCCGTGCCCACGTAAATCTATCGCAAGACCTGCAATGCCTTTTTCTTGTAAACACGTAGCAAGCGAACGCCACGACCCTCTTGTAGATGGCATCATATGCACATATATCACCCATTCTTTCGTTTCAGATACAGTATAAACATCAGCTGCAATCTTTTTATGATCAACGGTGGTAAGAGTAATCATATATAGGGGAAACTCAATGAAAACATAACGATAATTGCAAAAACGATAATAAGTATTTTCCCAATATTTTTAAGACGTTTTTTAGTTTTTTTATTCATAGTTTTTCTAATTGTGCTGTTTTTTCTATTATTTTACGAAACTCTCCAAGTTTTAAGCTCGCACCCCCGACAAGAGCGCCGCCAATACATTCGTGAAATAAAAATTGTTCAATATTCAAACTATTAACAGAACCTCCATACAGCGTCAAAATATCATTCGATAATCCAAGCGTAACAAGTACTTCCTTGATATACAGTATCATTTCAACAGCATCTTCCGGAGTATCGGAATTTTCATTTCCAATCGCCCATACCGGTTCGTACGCAACGATAAGCTTATGTTGCTGCTTCATCTCCGTGATGCCAGAAAGACTCGATATCAGTTGCTTTTTGACAAATCCCTTGATCCATCGTTCTGTCTTCCCTCGTCTCATCGGCTCACCAACACACAATACAGGAGCCATGTCTGCATGTAAAACTGCTCTTATCTTTCTATTACACATTGCATCCGTTTCTGTAAAATAATTCCGTCGTTCCGAATGTCCAATAATAACATATGTAACCCCCATTGCCCTTAGTTGCCGCCATGAAATCGCCCCTGTATATGCTCCAACATCCTCCCAGAAAACATCTTGTGCTGCAAGAGCAACCCCCTCCATTACTTCCTTGACTGCCCAAAGAAAAATATTCGGTGGAGCAACCGCAACAATAGGTGGATGATCCGTACGAAAAACAACACCATCAACACCCTCTGCAAGCTTGATAGCGGCTTGTATCGTAGACGGATTACTTTTCCAATTACCTAATATAATTTTATCCATTAATAATACCTTTCTTATTTTTACGATAATACACTAAAGTCACACCTATTACCACTAGAATCATCACAATACTCACAATATTAAATTGATAAATATATGGTTTTAATAAGTCTAATCTCTGCCACAATACCATACCCACGTATACGAAAGTCATTGACCACAACAACGAGCCGATGAATGTTAATACAGAGAATAATTCAACCCTCACACGTGCCATTCCAAGAGGAAAAGAAATAAATGATCTCACAAATGGGATAAAACGCGTTACAAAAGCTGCCCATAATCCAATTTTACGAAACCATTTCTCCGCACGTAAAATATCTTTTTTACTCACAATAAGGAAATGAGATAAAAATGACATTGCTTGTTCTCCAAACCGATATGCAATACCGTAACTAACCAACGCACCCGTAAGATTACCCATTGTTCCCACAAATACCACCGGCCAAAAAAGGAATCTACCAGTTGCAACAAAAAATCCACACAAAACCATAATAACTGCCGCTGAGATAGGAATATTCGCACTTTCAAAAAACATCAAAACAAAAACCCCTACATAACCCCATGAGTCAATCAGGTGTAATACAAATGATGATAAAGCCGAGAATATATGTTCTATCATATCAATTCAACAACTGTCCTTCGTTCATAGACCGTAGAAATGCAGCTGCAACGTCAGGGTCAATCGTATTAATTTCTATGCCTGTGCTTAATTCGAATCCTGCTGAAATATTTAATTTAGGCTGCATCTCAATATGCCAATGATAATGGTGATATCGTTCTTTGTGGCGAATCGGTGAGGTGTGGAGAAAAAAATTGTAATGTGGTTGCTTTAATCCTTGTTCAAGTCTCTGTAATGCCTCGTGTAATACTTCCACGACACCATTCAAAACCTCATCGCTCGTATCTTCAAAATAAGCGGCATGAGCCTTAGGGAAGACTCTCAACTCGAAAGGCTCTCTCGATACAAACGGAGCTAATGCAATAGCGTATTCGTTCTCATAAATAATACGTTTGCCGTATTCGCGTTCCCATTGCAACATTAAGCAATGGACACACTCATTATTTTCTTTAAAATATCGCTGTGATCCATCCAACGAATGTTGCACATCCGGCGGTATAACAGGGATAGCGATGATCTGATAATGCGGATGATATAAAGATGCACCTGCTTTTGGCCCCCAATTATGAAAGATGGAGACATACGATATATAATCATCCGCTGCCAACATATGGTATCGCTCACGAAACGCTTTAAACAAATCACATGCATCTGCTAAAGACAATTTTGGAAAATTCGTATCGTGATCTTTTGTGATAACGACATCATGGTAACCATAGCCCGGAACAATAAAGTAAGGACCTTGCCTCATTAAAGCTGCACGACCATCATTTCTACTAACCGCAGGATATTTATTAGCTATAATTTGAACATTCCATTCATCACCTTTCTCATAAAATAAAATCGGTTCAACAAACTTTTGAGGGGCACAAAATGGACACGTTGCAGGGTCTGACCGTTTTATCTCAATCTGTTCGGCAAGTTCTTCAGGACGTTTCCCTCGTTTTGGCGCAACTAGAATCCAATCGCCCGATACAATGTCTTGACGTAATTCAGGATATTGTTCTTCCATATGTTTATAATTATACCGTTAATCAACGGCACTGTCATTCACACCTCCTTTAATCCTGTTCTTGCAATACCATTCTAAAACATCGTATGCTGTCGGAAGCGTATTAATACTACCCTCCTTCGCATCCTCAACGATAATCAAAATAACAATCTGTGGATCTTCAGCCGGCATAGCCCCTATAAAAATAGCATTCGTTTTTGTATTGTTCGCAACCTGCGCACTTCCCGTCTTACCGAGTAAAGAACATGGCAATGTACTTAACGCATGTGCCGTTCCGTACGGTTTCTCAACGACATCTCGCATACCACGACGAACATCTGAAAAAACTGAAGAAAATGAGGATAAGTCAAGAAGAATTTCTGATTTCTCTTGAAAATGGACATGAGGGACATACGATATACCTCCATTGACAATGGCAGACACCGCTGAAACAAGCTGTACAGGTGTTACTAAAAAATCACCTTGACCAATTGCGATATTGTATGTGTCTCCAATACGCCATGGCAATCCTGTACGAGCCTCCTTCTCTTCTGGGTTAGGTAAAAATCCTTGAGCCTCTCCAGGGATATCAATTCCTGTCTTTTTGCCAAAACCGAATTGTTCCCAATATTTCCGTAAGCGCTCTATTCCAACTCCTTTTTGGTCTTGAAAACCACCAATAACCTCATAAAAATATACATTACTTGAACGAGCCAGAGCTGAATACACATCCACCCACCCTTGAGGCTTCCAATCGACAAACCTGCTTGGATTCTCAGGATGATATTGATTAGGAATTTCTATATATCCTGCAGAAAAAATTTGTTTTTGAGACGTTATAACACCCTCATTAAGAGCCGCAGCCGCATGCACCAATTTAATAGTAGAAGCTGGATTATAAGCACCAGATACAACACGATTAAATAATGGCTGACTAGGAGCTAGAAGATAGTTTGAAATATTATTCGGATCATAGTCAGGAAGACTGATCATAGAAAGGACTTCTCCTGTTTGCGGATTGATGGCTAATCCCACTCCAGAAATTCTTCCTAAATCAGTAAGCCCTTTTTTGAGCCGCTCATAAAAATATTCTTGGAATTCAACATCAAGAGTTGTTTTAAGCTCGTTACCGATAACAGGCTTTTCGATCACCGTCATCCCTTTCTCCTCTCCATATGCATCACGATGAACAATCTTCTTCCCATCAACCCCTCGCAAAAGATCATTATACATTGCTTCAATACCAGCTAAACCATGGATACGAGAATCTTCACTATTTTGTCCGACATAACCAATAACATGAGAAAAAGATTGATAAGAAAGATAACGTTTATAGTCGCCCTCTATGTGCAAAGAAGTAAGTGGTACATTCTTGAGCGTTAAAACCTGTTCTCGTGTAATATCACGGACAACTATAAGTGTTTGCTCTGATTCGAAATCAATTTTTTGAATCTGAAGAACAATACTCTGCGAATCTAAATTAAAAATTTCTTGCAGTGTACTCAATACTTCTTTTGTCTCATTGTTTTTAATCATTTCACTCACATTCAGTACGACATTAAAGATAGGTCTATTCTCAATTAATGTCGTACCAAACCTATCAGTAATAATACCTCTCTGTGCAGGAACATCCATCGTTTTACTACTATTTACAATGGCTCGTTCTCGATAGTACGAATATTGCACGATGCTTAGAAAAGCAGTTCTCCCAATAATAATTGCAATAAAAAAAATAAAAAAAATAAAAACTCCTTGAAAAATCCTTTCTTGAATAGGTTGCTCCTTATGCATGTACGTCTCTCCTGATACACTATCGGAGACGACTTCATCGAAAACAATGCGTTGTTTTTTTCTTATACTCCTTCTCATAAAATGGAATACTGATGTAATATATTACTCCCGCAATAACTATATTTAATAGTAATTCCGGAACAAAGAGAGAGATCGCTCTGAATGAAATATACATCAAGCAAGTCATTATTAATACGACCACAATATAACTTATGAAATGCCTCCACGGTAACATATCAAAAATCACTATTCCAACGATTACTACCATAATGAAAGTGACATCCATCAAAGAAATACCAGGACAAAACTTCGTTGAAAACGCAGCGACAACTATCGCTATGACCCTCTTGTCCCATCGCGTATAAATACTACATATCAAAAAAAGAAATATCAAAATAAAATTCGGTTTAACATCTCCAAAAAACAGAAGCATGCTCTGCTGTAAAAGTCCTACAATACCAATAAATACAAGACTACTAGTGAATTTGAACATTGCGTAATTCGCCTAACCGGATAGGGGGTGCAACAGTGACCTTTTTAAACGGTTCTCCCAGTATTTCAATAATATCTTGCACTCGCCCAATTTCGAGACCATAAGGAAATTCACTGCTCGCCGTGACAACCATATCCCCCTCTATAATCGATGCATCCCGAGGGATGAGATCAACAATAAGCGTATTGCCACCATGAAACAGACCATCAACCTCCGATTCGCCAATACGAACAGGCATTTCCCAATTATCATCAAAAATAGTATGCACGATACTCGTATGTTGCTGAACTTCGATAACTTTCCCTATAAAAACAGTACCGCCATACGTCACATACATACCTATTTTCGCATTTTCCTCAAAACCAGAATCAATGACAATATCACGGAGCTGATTAAAAGGATAACTAGAATACACTTCCACCGATAATCCTGTTCTTAAAACTTGGTTAAACAACTGGTTTTTGAGATCATTGTTTTCAGTTTCAAGATCAGTAATTCGATTCCTTAAATCCATATAGGGGATAAAAAAGTGGGATGGAGTATGAATTGAAAATACCGTTCGCATATAATACGGCACAGCCCAAAAATAGTACATTCCTCCAATAAAAATCGATACCACAAAACAAATCAAAAATTTCTTCATGCATTAATCGGTTTAGGTTTATGCTGATTTGACAAAATAGGTTCATATTTCGCCAGATTCTCAACAATAACACCTAATCCTCGCGCAACACACGTAAGGGGATCATCGACAACCGTTGTCTTAACGGTAATCTCTTTTTCAATATAGCTATCCAACCCCCTCAAAAGACTTCCGCCACCTGACAAATAAATACCGCTTTTCAGAATATCCCCCACTAACTCAGGAGGCGCCTCCTCAATCAAAATTTTCACTGCTTCAACAACAGATTTTAACGAACGCTGAATAGCGGTCCGAATATGCAAATTTTTTACAACAACTTCTCGTGGCAATCCTGTCGCAATATCACGACCCCGTATCGCAAGTTCAAGTTTGTCGTCAATAGGAACCGCTGATCCAATTGCGATTTTTAATTCTTCGGCAGTAGGTGTTCCAATAAGCAATTTAAATTCATCTTTTACGAAACGAATAATATCTGCATTCAACTTGTGCCCGGCAACCTTTAAGCTTTTCGAAATAACAGTACCACCAACCGAAATAATAGAAATTTCTGTCGTACCGCCACCAATATCGACAATCATATTGGCCGTTGCTTCTTCTACAGGTAATCGTGCACCAATTGCAGAAGCAATCGGTTCTTCCACTAATAATGCACGTCCAACACCAGCCGATAAAACCGCGTCTTCCGCTGACTTCATTTCCACTTCTGTCAAGTTTGTTGGTACGCTAATTGCTGCTAATCGATATCGCGAAAAGACACTCTGTCCCTTTATTTTACCCAAAAAATACCGCAATAACTCTTCGGTCATTTCAAAGTCGGAAATAACCCCCGCAATAAGCGGGTATATAATATCAATATGTGCAGGCATCCGATCTACCATCTTTTTCGCCTCATTACCAACCGTTAAAATTTGATTGGTTCTATTATTCAAGGCAACAACAGTCGGCTCGTTAATCATGATACCCCTTCCTTTGACGTAAATCAGTGAATTTGCTGTTCCTAAATCAATACCTACTTGTTTATATAAATTTTCAAAAAAATCCATAGCTATTCATTCTCCATTTTTATGTACCTCCATTCTATACCAAAAAAATGCTTTACTCCAGTCCATAAATAAGCATTCTTCTTCTTGAGTTTTCCATGACTACTATTTCTATAAAACCCACATATCACGATTCAAAACTACTATAACAAAATGTTCTCCTGATAAATAACGCACCATATATTACAATATCTTCATAATATCACACACAGTGATAACAACCATCAAAATAATTAAGAGGGCAAATCCAATGGCGTTAGTGATTGATTCAATACGAACAGTACGTGCTTTCCCTATTATCGGTTCAAAAAGCAAAAAGACAAGCCTTCCCCCGTCAAGAGCAGGAAATGGGAAAATATTAATTATAGCAAGATTAACAGATATCAGTCCCAATAATTGTAAAATATACACAAATCCCATACCCCCAGCGATACCAACCGCGTTAAAAATACCAACAGGGCCGGAAACATCCTGAAAAGCTTTCCATTCTCCACCAAATAAACTGCGCACCAATGTAACAAAAATACCACCAATCAGAGAAGCTATCCTTAAAACAGCTTTACCGCCTTCATACATCGCGGAAAAAAATGATATCTGCGTAACTCCTCCTTCTATAATCGTAACACCTAACCGTCCTTCTCCTTCAGGAGGATCTATTCGAGGAGTGGCAATAAGAGTCAATTCTTCTCCTTCTCTACGAACAATAAAAGTCATTTTCACCCCCGCATGGTCAGTAATAAAAGACGTAAAAGCAGCCGAACTGGAAAAACCTACAATTTCGTCTCCAAATTGTAATCCAATCTGTTCCGCTGGCGTACCATGCTGAACAGACTCAACAAAAACCGTTTTCGGTATACCTATCATAAAAACAAGAGAAAACGCAAGCCAGGCAATAATGATATTCACCAATACACCACCTGAAATAACAAGACTACGCTTCAACAAAGATGATCCCCTGAAACTACGAGGATCTGAAATAGATTTTTCATCTCCATTTTCACCATGAATTTTTACAAATCCCCCGAACGGCAACGCATTGATACTATACTCTGTCTCCCCTATTTTGCCTCCAAAAATTTTTGGCGGGAAACCTATACCGAATTCATCAACCCGCATGCCGAATAATTTTGCAATTATAAAATGACCAAATTCATGCCCGACGATAAGTATAATCAGAAAAATTATGACTAAAATTACTGTTGCTACCATATAAGTCTTACTCGTCTATTTCTTTATTCTTTCGGTCAATCATTTCCAAAACAGATGCATTAAATTCATCAACAAGCTTCTGTATACCATCCTTGCCTCGAAATTTTTCGTCTTCACTAAGATTTTTAATTTTTTTGTGTACTTCATCTCTTTGCACACGCATACGGATACGGGCCTCCTCTGATGTCGACTTAACGATACGTTTCAATTCTTCCCGCCGTTCTCCCGTTAACTGTGGCAATGTGACACGAATAATATTTCCTTGTACCGCAACCCCGACGCCTAAATTAGCTGACTCCAATGATTTCGCAGTTGCTTGAAGACTGCCCTTGTCCCATGTACTGACTATCAAATCACACGGCGGTTCAACAACAATAGTACTTATTTGCTTTAATAGTAATTGCTGCCCAAAATAATCAACTTTAATGTTCTCAATTAATTTTGCTGTGGGACGATTCGTACGAATCGATGTAAACTCATCACACAGCCAATCAAAAATAATTTTGAACCGATCATCTAATTCCTGTAAATATTCTGTCATATATCTTCTTTATATATTCCATACGAATGCATCCATTTGCAATCGTTTATTTGTATTTGCATCTATCATAGCATGTAAGCGTTTGAGTGCAACACGAAGCTCTTTATAATAAAGTACGGGATTACTCCCATAATACATTATAACAGCTTGTAAAAAAGGCTCTATCTCCTCTTTATTATTCGCAAGATGATTCATCAATGCATTACGTTTATACTTATCTGTCACAAACGAAATAGCATCACTCATCCGTTTTTGTATAGCGGCATCAGTATGTAACTGGACTGCTTGCCCTACACACCCAAATGAAATGCGAGCAAGTTCATCAGCTTCTTCCAGGGACACTCTATACTCCTTATTCATAAAATTTTTAATCGCACTTTGCTGAACACGAGGGAAATATATTTTATGAAATCTTGATTGCAAGGTATCAAATAAAGATTCAGGATTCGACAAAACCAGTATAATAAGACCGTATAAAGGAGGCTCCTCTGCAATTTTCAGAAATGCATGTTGCGCATGTGCAGTTAAACAGTCAGCGTTATCAACTATCACTGTCCTATACGCTGAATAAACGGGCTTTTCGAGTAAAAACTTTTTTATGGAACGTACCTGTTCTATCCCAATAGTTGTCTTCTCATCCGGTACAATAATACTTGTTTCATTGAGATAACGTGTTGAAATATCCCACGATCCATGTTCAATATAATAAGCAAGTGCGTATGCGAAAGAAAACTTACCAACTCGAGAATCACCAAAGAAAATGTATCCATGAAATAAAGACGACGTATCAACTAATTCAGTAAACCGCTTTTGCACTATTTCGTGGCCAAGCAACATAAAAATAGTTAAATTTTATTT
This sequence comes from bacterium, assembly GCA_043808035.1. GTDB lineage: Bacteria > Patescibacteriota > Minisyncoccia > UBA6257 > Colwellbacteraceae > JAZDFH01. The sequence goes on from JAZDFH010000028.1 coordinate 32,863, forward strand.
AAAAGTGTCCGTTTATAAATATCGAGATGCTCAAGAATAATACCCGAACCTTTTGCAACGCATAAGATAGAGTCTTCCGCTACATATGCAGGGACGCCAAGAAATCGTTTAAAAAACTCATCAATGTTACGTAACCTGGAAGTTCCACCTGAAAGAATCATTCCTTTTTCCATAACATCAGCAACTAATTCCGGAGGCGTTTCATTAAAAACATTCTGTACTGAAGCGGCAATATCCATTAAATGAGGATTTAACGCTTCTGCGATCTCATTAGAATTTATAGTTAAATCTTTCGGCAGTCCTGTAATCAAATCCCTTCCTCGAAATTGAAAATCAATCTTGTTTTTAAGCGGAAGTGCTGAACCTGCACCAATCTTTATTGCCTCCGCAGTCTGCTCCCCTATTGAAACTGCATACTTTTTCTTCACATATTTCATTATTGCCTCATCAAATCGATTCCCGGCTACCCGAAGACTTGACCAGCATACAATACCGCCCAGAGAGATAACCGCAACCTCAGATGTTCCACCACCAATATTAATAATCATATTACCTGATGAAGAATTGATAGTAATACCTGCTCCAAGCGCCGCGAGTAACGGCTCACGGACAACATACGTATTTTTCGCACCAGCCTCTATAGCAGCATTAATAACAGCTCGACGTTCAGTCGGTGTAATCCCCGCAGGTACCGAAATAACAACGTCAGGTTTAAAAATATGGAAACTACCAACTGCTCGGCCAATAAAATATTTCAACATTGCCCGCGTAATATAATAATCAGCAACAACCCCGTCTTTTAAGGGTCGATATGCCGCTATATCACCAGGAGTCCTGCCAATCATTTCCTTCGCCTCTCTCCCAACCGCGATAACTGCATTCTCCTTTACGCTTAATGCAACAATGGTCGGCTCATTAATCACAAAACCTTTTCCAGGGACAAAAACAACGGTATTTGCCGTTCCTAAATCAATCCCAATTCTTTTTACAAAAATAGCCATATATTTTGTTTATATATCATACTAAGTACGTTTACCGCAAAACAGTACTCGTAAAATAGCTACTCAATACTACCATAAAAGAATACGTTTGAAACCCCTAGTCTTCTCCAATACAGAAATACACCGAAATAAAGAACCATTCCAACACAAGAAGGAGCTGAGACAGCTCCTTCAAGATGGGTATCGTATCATTGATATATGACAATAACAATGAAAGATAACCATATACAAAGTGTGACACAACTTG
>JAZDFH010000029.1:0-4035 GCA_043808035.1 bacterium
GAAATCACATCTTTGCTTCGTTCGTCGCTTTTGTTAAACTTGAGTATACAAGACTTCATGACGGCGTATCGTGGTATGAACAAAAGGCGGTTTATGCCAGAATGGGGACGAGATTTGCGTTGAGTGCGTAAGTCCTAATAATAATATACAATCAATTTCAGTATAATCAAAACTTCAATACAAATGATGTCCGGTTATATATAGCTATAGAAGCGATGCTTGTCGAATGTTTTGGAATTATTAGGCATTTTTCAGAAAAATGTATTTCCATCATTGGTCGAAAATCATCTTCAATACTTACAAAAGTCGTTATACCTTGTACCACTTGACTAGGATTACACTAGTTTAGTGATTTGACGAATGTGTAAAAATGTTGTATTTGTGAAATAACAGTAATAGTTACTGTTAAATAATTTTAACGTTCTTTTATAAGGAGGGATGTATCAATGAAGCTTCTTTTTCAAGGAGGGATGAAGCACGCAAAATTGTTATTAAACGATTTTATAGCAGTAGAGCAGGACTTGAATGTTTTGATTGGCCTTCTCATGACCGGATTTATGGAGATACAGAATGTATATTTCTCTGGTAACATTCCAGTAGTAGGTGGCGAAGTGGACGATTCTCAACTTGCTTGTTCGATTATAAGAACACCGACTGAGTATTGTATAGAAGTATTTCCCGATAACGAAGGAAACAGAGTGATTTCTCCACATGGGATTCAGAAAATTTTGAATCTTTTTGTGCAAACAACTCAACCTTTTCTTTATGAATTTCGAGAAGATAGTACAACAGTTGTCCATTTGCTTCAGCCAAACAATCTGCGTTTTTGTTCGTTACCATCATTGATGGTGAACAAAAAAGAAATTTGGTTTTCAACGGAAAGTTTATATGAACACATTTTTAGCGATGGCAAGTTAGCGATAGAATACTCTGTCCAGAAGGATTTAGTTGAAACCGGGGGAGTGATAAGTATCTTCGAAAATAGAAAATGGCGTAAGAAAGGGCATGTTGTTGCCAAGGCAATACAGAAGATTTTGCCTGCATGGAATATTTATTATCAATGTCATGGCAAAAAAAACAAAATGTTTCATCAAGGATGGACAAGAAGGAATGGAGAAATAACCCATTTACAGGAAGGAGGATGTCATGGATAACCTATGTAGTATACCTGCACCTGATTATTTACAGAAGCATATTCGTAATCTCGAGCCATATATCGAAGTGACTCATATGGGTCCGGACTCGTACAAGACAAGGCACATCTATCAAGCCTTACAGACATTGTACGGGCAGGGTATAACTGACGAGGTATTATTACCGTGTCTCGCAGTCCTTATTGGAGAGGAGAATGCATTTTTAGGGCAACTGACAATTGGGGGTACCGTTGTTACAGGGGATATTTTAGCAGATATACAGGAATGTATTGTGCAGACTGTAACCGCGGTCATCAATTTACAGATAGGGCAGCACGATATGCCTTGTAGTTTAGGAGAACTGTTATCTCACGTACTACCGCGTATTTCGCCCGCCTTACTACGGCAAACACTTCTTCAAATGTATCGGCAGAGAGCTGATATATCTTCATTGATCGCAACTCACAACAGCTTTGCGGAACAGAGATGCATTGCAAACTAACCGCACTGCAGTACCGTAAATAGAGGGCCACCCGAGATTATTAATAATATATATCAGAGGTGGCTTTTTTCTTTTGTATAAAATCGTTATGCTTATTATATGGTGACAGTTCATGCATCGCTTTCTCAATTACACGGAATCGGTCCGCGGTTTTTGCAAAAATTTGATAAATTGGGCATCAAAACAGTGCGTGACCTACTGCGGCATTTTCCTGTTCGATATGAGGACTGGAGTGATATTGTCCCTATTATAGATTTAAATATTGGGGATTCAAAAACGATACAAGGCATTATTGAAGATGTTGAAATAAAACGAACATGGAAGAAGCGCATGATTATTGTCGAAGCAACGATTACTGATGCAACCGGATCAATTCAGGCAATTTGGTTTAACCAACCGTATATCAAAAATATTCTCAAGAAAGGCGCGGTTGCGAATTTTGCCGGGAAGGTGACTGTTACGAAAAATATTTTATATTTTTCAAATCCCACTTACGAAGTTTTTCCATACCAAAAGACGCTTTCAAAAAATATAGAAACAAAACATACTGGCAGATTGGTACCAATTTATTCTGAAACAAAAGGATTAACTTCAAAAGGTATTAGATTTTTGATGAAATCCGTTCTTGATAATCTTGAACCGATTATTGAATATATACCACAGGATGTCCTCGAACAGAATCATTTATTTGAAGTAAACGAAGCGTTGCAAAAAATACATTTTCCTCAAACGCATGAGGAGGCGGAAGAAGCACGGGCTCGTTTCGCCTTTGAAGAATTGTTTTTATTGCAAATAAAAATAATTCTTCAAAGACAAGCATTGACGCATGAAAAGGCGCAAAAAATTTCTATTACAAAAAAAGATTATAACAAGATAAAAGATACGTTGCCTTTTGAGCTGACAACAGCGCAAGAACGATCAATGGATGAAATTTTAATGGATATGAGGAAACCGTACCCGATGAACAGATTATTACAAGGTGACGTGGGATCGGGGAAAACGATTGTTGCGGGCATTGCGGCACTGACGTCTGCGCAGAAAGGATGTCAGGTTGCGTTTATGGCTCCGACTGAAATTTTAGCTCGTCAACACTATCATACATTGAAAAAATTTTTTTCATTTTTTCATGATGGTATTGGTCTTGTTGTAAGCAAAGATTTACGCATGTTTTATGGAGAGGGGCTTGAATCGACAATCACAAAGAAAGATGCGTTAAAAAAGATAGAAGAAGGAAAGTTAAAAATTATTGTCGGCACACATGCGTTGATCCAAAAACATATAGGATTTCACTCATTGGGTCTTGTGATTATTGATGAACAACATAGATTCGGTGTAAAACAACGTGCGGAGCTCGTGCGCAAGGAAGGAGAAAAGAATAATGTCCCGTTGCCGCATTTTTTAAGCATGAGCGCAACTCCGATTCCTCGTACTATTATGATGACGATTTTCGGTGATCTTGATTTGTCTCTTATTGATGAGTTGCCTCAAGGAAGAAAAGAGATTATTACCCGTATCGTTTCTCCAAAAAATCGGGATAATGCATATGCATTTGTACGTGGGCAGGTAAGAAAAGGAAGACAAGTATTTGTTGTATGCCCTCGCATTGAGCCAAGCGAAGAACAAAGCAACGAAGCATCTCCCGATATTAAAAGGAAGATGTTTTTCAATCTTCAGGTTAAGTCGGTTAAAGAAGAATATGAAAAACTTGCGATAAAAGTATTCCCTGATTTACGTGTCGCAATGTTGCATGGAAAGATGAAGTCACAGGAAAAAGATAGTATTATGAAGAAATTTATCGCGGGAGATATAGATATTTTAGTTGCCACATCAGTTATTGAAGTGGGGGTTGATGTCCCGAATGCAACAATCATGTTTATTGAAGGGACGGAGCGGTTTGGTCTTGCACAGTTATATCAATTTCGCGGTAGAGTGGGGAGGGGAGACAAACAGTCTTTTTGTTTACTATTTACAGACTCTTCGACAAAAACGGTTCACGAACGACTCCAAGCTCTTATTACGGCAAGAAATGGTTTTGAGCTTGCTGAAAAAGACTTGAAACTGCGGGGGCCTGGTGAATTTCTTGGAGAAGAGCAAACGGGAATTCCTGATATTGCCATGAGAGCATTAAGAAATACTCATTTAATACAGGAGGCTCGGTATGCCGCGGAGCAGACCATTCAAAGAGATCCTTCTCTTGAAATTTATCCACTCTTAAAAAAGAAGTTGCAATTGTTGCAAAAAGAAGTCCATTTTGAATAAAGAGTATTTTCCAGTCCGTAAAGTAGCCTGAAACAAATTCTCATATCATGAGCTGTTTGTAATATTTTGGAAGAGTTTATTTCGAGCCTCATATGTTTTTTTCGCAGCATCAATATGAGATTCTTGCATTACTCTTCTTTC
>JAZDFH010000030.1:0-2509 GCA_043808035.1 bacterium
CCAATAGAGCTTTTTGTTCATCAGATAATTTGACGATATGTTTTTGTTTGTATTTGTTCATTTATTTGGATTAAATGATTATACAAACATTATATCATTAAATTGTCTGATAGACAAAAATAGAATAATCGAGTACTAGGATTATTGATTGTAATTGTTACCATAGCACTCGCTGCAAGGTTAGAAAAAATAACCAATTTCCTCAATCGATAAAAAACACAAAACCTCTCATTTAATGGGAGGTTTTTATTTCTCTTACCTATAAGGTGATCCTATCTTGTTTACACAATAACTTTCTATATTACCGATTCCCTTTCGCTCGATTGTGTGTTTTGCACAACATCTGACAGTTTTTAGCCGCAGTTGCGCCACCCTTACTCCATGCCGTTACGTGGTCGGCATCCATTTCGCCTAACTTCCAAATCTTACTCTTGTTCGCGTCATGTCCAATTGCGCAAAGCGGGCAGTTTGACTCACCCTTAGCTTCGGCTTTATTCGTCTGTGTTGAATAAACAGCCTTCTTGGTCGCTTCATCAAAAACCCTAACATCAAGCAATTTTGTATCTACTGAACCACCAAGAATATACTCAAAAATGCCCTTGCGATTTTTGACATACGGATCGCTATACAGTTTTCGCACTTCTTCTGAAACTTTTTTCGGATTGTATGATTTTTTATGGTATGCCTCATACAACCGCCCCCACTCCAATCCACGCATCTCGCTTTCCACATCAATAAATATAATAGAAACCCAATCAATCACACTATTGAAATACGTTTTTAGCTCTGTGATATTTTTATTAAAACGATGACGAATCATATAGTCACCGATATTGCCTTTACTTACCCAACCGAACGCGCATTCTAAAAAGTCCTGCCTGTTAGCGCTGCCCGATACATACACGCTCCATTTTTGGATATTGGAGTTTTGACTATTACTAAACTCTTCCTTACCGAGTGTTACAAACAGTCCGGAATATACAGCATTCAATAATTCTTGATTATTGAGTGGAACACCTGCAATATTGATTGTTTTGAACCACTCTTTTATCTCGCTTTCTGTTCCTTCGCATTCATAAATAAGCAGTGGTGTTTCCAAAATCTTGGTTTTCTTATCTTTTGCCATACCGCTAAAATTTTGTTGCATCCCGGTTTCATCTTTGAGGGCAAATTTGTCCGGCACTCATCGTCCAACACTGGTGATGCGCTGTTGTCCATCCAAAACTTCCAAATTGTTTTCAGAAACCTTGTTAAAATAAATTAAACCTATCGGGTAATCTTTGAGTATTGATTCAATAACGGCAATCTCTCTTTTTCCACCGTCGGAGGCATAGATATAGTTACGCTGATACTCCGACCGCGTTAATTAATCTCATAATAGTCACAAACACGACATATCGATGATTTTAGTATACCACTCACAAAGTCAGCTTGGAATAATTTTCCGCCTTTAGTAAATCCCGATTGCCCCATAGGGTACTCCTCCCTTATAGCTTAAACCTTATTTCTTACTACTTTCAAAATATTGCTTCAACGTTAAAATGTCGTCAGTGACAGTCTTCCAGAGAATTTCTTCATCGATACCAAAATATTCATGAACAACCTTATTCCGCATTCCAATAATTTCAGACCATGGAATATGGCTGTTTTGTTCCTTATATTCTTCAGACAGTCTCGCCGCAGCTTCACCAATAATTGTAAGATTGCGCACGATTGCATCGACAAGCATACTATTGTGACACATATCCTCGTACGAAACACCATCAACATACTCCTCTATTTTACTGATAGCATCATGGATATCTTGTATGTACAACGCCTCACTTCGTTTAGACATAAATCGTTTCCTGTAAAATTTCGTTTTTGATAATCGGCTTCAGTGCTTTTTGTGAAACTAAATCCACCCGCATACCTATTACTTCCGACAATTCATTTTCAAGACGCACGAAATCAAACAAACCAATCGGTGTATCAAATGTCACAATCACATCAAGGTCACTCTCTTTATGCTCATCGCCACGCGCAACAGAACCAAAAATACCTATCGTTGCGACATGGTATTGATTTCGCAATCGCGGCAACACTTTCTGTATTTTTTGTACAACGTCGTCTTTCGTCATAATTACTATAAGCATACCACTCCCCTTTCTTATTTTCTATATTGCAAATTAACGGATCCCCCATGCGCCCCTTATCGCTTACATCCCTAAGTCTTAGCCCTTCCCTCTTGCTTTTCCTTAGAAAAAAGGGGAATCAAACCCCGATTTGCAGGATGATTTTTGTTTCGTGATTAAGTCACTTTCTATCAAGAAAGATTTCTTACAGTTTTATCTTCCATGTCTTTTCCTTAAGATTATTAAGATTCCAGATACTAGTACTCAATTAACTTGATTATGTCTATCATATTTAAACACGTTTCTGGCATCTTCTTTCGTAAATTTCCAATTAATTTTAGCTTGCTTTTCATTTCTTGCTTTCTGCCATGCCAAAATATTTCTTGCTAGCATAA
>JAZDFH010000031.1:0-8530 GCA_043808035.1 bacterium
GAAAGAAACTTTTGGAACACACTCACTTTGATTTTGCTAAAGAGGTTGAACAAGCTAGAATGAAACTGTTGTCGAAAATTAATAATTAACGATATATCTTGATACGTTATTTCGGTGTATTTTACGGATTGGAAAATACTCTAAGATTGTTTATTTTTCATCAAGTTTTTAACCATATATTCATCAATAAGTCGGTATCCGTTTTTGCGATAATAATCACGGACACCAACGCCGGAGATAACAGCAATTTTTTCATGCCCACATTCATCTCGTGCGATGCGTTCAGCTTCTTGTAACAGCCGTTTTCCTAGTCCGCTATGTTGTACCTCATGTGTATTTTTTTTATCCTCGATTTTCACTGCTTTACCATAAGTATGAATTTCTCGAACAAGCGCACATCCTCGAAGGGCTTTGATGTAATGATTTTGTGATTCTGTATCTTTCGGAATACGGAGACGGAGTATGGCGTATAATTTTTGTTTATTTTCACTAACAAACTGTAAAAATATTTCTTTGCCATTTGCCGCATCATAGTCGATACGATCTAAGATAATGGTATCTTTAATCGTATATGTCCCTTTTATCTCACGGCATCGAATGCAATTACATACTACTCCCTCTTGTTGCAAAATTTGACGTAGATTCGTTATCGTTGGTCCTGCGGCGATGGATTCTTCGGGGATATCTCGAATAAGACGATTGATACGGACGTATGGAGGAGTAATTCCTTTAATCTTTCTCGCAATACGCTTTGTCTGTGCATTGGTGAGCGGTTTATATTCTTTTTTCCCCCAGAGGTGATACAGTGCGGCATCCTCATTTACAACGCAGGGATATATTTTTACCATATCTGGTTGAAAGCGGGGATCGCTATATATAGTTTTGAATAATTGGATGTCTTTTTCAGGGGTACTGCCGTACAGCCCCGGCATAAGGTGATAGGTTATTTTAAATCCGGCATTTTTTAACAATTTCGTTGCACAAATTGTTGCATCGGTGAGGTGCATACGATTATTTTTTTTCAAAATGTCGTCAAAAATTGACTGTACGCCTATTTCAACGCGAGTTGCGCCAAGATAACGGAACTTTATGATCTCTTTTTCATCAATATAGTCTGGTCGTGTTTCTAGTGTGAGACCGATAATTCTATTTCGTGATTTTTCATTTCGTTTTTTTTCTTTCTCAAGCGTAGATGATGTTTTTGGTTTGCGTTTAAAAGGAAAGTCATTTGCGGCACGGAAACATTCTTTGATAAACCATTTTTGGTAGCGCGGTGGAAAAAAAGAGAAAGTTCCTCCCATAACAATAAGCTCGATTTTATCGGTAGAATGTCCATTTGCTTGGAGCGATTTTGTGCGTACGAAGGTTTGTTCATAAGGATCAAATTTAGTCAGGACTGCTCGCATAACAGCTGGCTCATTCGCAAGATAGCTTTTAGGCATATTTTTTGCAGTAGGGCAAAATAAACAGTTCCCTGGACAGGGGTACGGTTTTGTGAGAACTGCAATAACTGCGACACCCGAGAGCGTACGGACATTTTTTGTGAGCAATACTTCTTCCAGTTCTTTATTCGGTGAAAGTTCGCCCAACTTAATCATATTTCGGTATGCTTCGATAATTTCGGTGTTTTGGATGATGTCGCAGGAATTCTTCTTCGCAAATCTGTGTTTAAAACGTTCCAATACCCGTTTATCATGTGGAACGTCTTGTACTATTTCAGTTAAAAATTGTTTGATGATATCCTTATTCATATCGATTATGATGTATCTAATACTATGAAGGATAGAGAGACGGAAAACAAGAAAGTACTAAAAATGGTGGAGGAATTCTATGATGCTGCCGCAACATCATTTTCTGACACTCGAAAATATTGGTGGGATGATTTACAATTTATTTCCCGTTATGTCAAATCTTACAACACTGTTCTTGACTTTGGATGTGGAAATGGAAGATTTTTACACTTTTGCGCAATCCCTCCTAAAAAATATTTAGGGGTGGATATATCAGCAAACCTCATTGAACTTGCGCAAACGATGCATCCAACCCATCGGTTCATAAAAATTGATGATGGCAAGATGTCAGAAATAAAAGAAAAATTTGATGCGGTGGTTTCGATCGCAGTTTTTCATCATATGACTCCTGCTATGGCACGTAACGCGTTACAAGAACTATATTGTGTGATAAAGCCGGGTGGAGTTATTATTATTACAGCGTGGTATTTATGGAATACAGAAAAAATTTCTTTCCTCATGAAATCGTGGAGACGGGGAAATTGGGGATTGATGGCGCCGGTACCGTTCCATGGTAAGAAAAAGACATATCAAAGATTGTGTTACTGGTGGCGAAAAAAAACGCTTGAAAAAATTGTTACGACAGAACATTTTTCTATCGTTGAATCGGGTATAACTCGAGGAGAAAAAGGAAAAAAGAGAAACATATATATAATTGCTCAAAAGAAATAACGAAAGAACATGATTACATTAGTCTACGATTGTATTCGAGATCCCTATGATTGGGCAAATATTTTACAAGTATTATTTGCGGTAGACGGTATAGAAATATATGTCACGGGCAACTCTCTTCGTCATGATCATCAAAAAGTCGTGCGGAGGATGTGCGCGTGGTCAAAAGGTGTTAAAAATAACGGCGTTCCAGAAGTTCCTATTAAATATATTTTTTCATTTAGTGAATGTATTGAGATGTTGAAAAATCAAGGGATACATAGTATAGGCACTGCTCTTGATAGTGGAATTTCATACTATGATCTTGATTTAAGGATAGGAAAATATGCCATCGTGTTTGGAAATGAGGCGGGAGGGTTGTCGGCAGAAAAAGTATCATTATTGGATGATATAGTTACATTCCCCATGGCAGGTGACATAGATTTTATGACATTATCAGTTATTACGCCTCTTGTTGTTGGAGATATCGTTCGACAAAAATTGTAGTACAGCCCGCTTTTTTGCTAAACTTACACTATGAAAAGTAAATCTATTTATTTCGCAACAGTACTTGCTTTGGTAACAGCATGTATCTCGGGTATTAACACGTTTATAGCGAAAATAGCGGTAACGGGGATAAGCGATCCGATTCTTTTTACAACCCTTAAAAATGGCATTGTGGCTATTCTTTGTATAGGGATTTTAATCGGTTTTAAAAAATGGCCGGAAATTTGTATATTAAAAAAACGACAATGGTGGAAGCTTCTTGCAATCGGTATAGTGGGTGGATCTGTGCCTTTTGCTCTTTTTTTTACAGGTCTTGCAAAAACAGGCGCATTAAATGCCGCACTGATTCATAAGACGTTATTTTTATGGGTGTTGATACTCGGCATTCCGTTTTTACATGAACGATTGACGCGGTTGCAATGGTTAGGTGTTGCGGCATTGTTTTGTGCCAATCTGTTTGTGGGAGGCTTCTCAGGCTTTTCACTCAATGTTGGAGAACTTATGATTCTCATCGCAACTATCTTGTGGGCGGTGGAAAATATTATTGCAAAAAAAGTATTGCGAGATGTCTCGAGTTCTATTGTAATGACTGCCCGCATGTTTTTTGGTTCAATGGCGTTATTGGGATGGGTTTTTATACAGAGCAATGTTAGTATTATCGGCATACTTGGAGTTGAGCAATGGGGATGGATATTACTAACAAGCGTTTTATTATTTGGATATGTTTCAACATGGTATACGGCGCTCAAATACGCCCCTGCAACTTATGTCGCATCAATTCTTGTATCAGGGACACTTATAACAAACATTCTTTCTGCAATATTCATTAAACACGTGTTCACTGGATCGGATTTCTTTATATCGTCGCTTTATGCAGCAGGCGTGGTATTTTTGATTGTGTTTACTAGAAAGACGGGAGAGTGTTCAAACTTGTCGATAACACAATCTTCTAAATAAATGACTCAACAAATCGCACATGGCATCCAAAAACGATTGGATGGTTTTTTGCGTTGTAGTCGTTATGCATTTGGTCCGAACAGATTGCATTATTGCGGTCCTGATAAAAACCAGGAAATATTTTCGTATATTCAAGAAGGGAAAAAAGACGCGGGATTGAAGGCATTACTTATACAGTTTAAAACAATGTATCCATATTTATGCCATATCGCTCAATCAAATCGGATTGATGACCCGTTTGATGACAGGGTTGTCGAAGCGTATTGGCTCGGAAATGAGCTTTTGGGAAATATCGACAAGCAAGCATTCTATACCTATCTGATTGATGATCTTAAAATAAAGAAAAATATCGGCACAAAAGAATTTTCTTATATTGAACAAAAAATTGGGAAAGGCGCGGTTCCTCACCATTCATTCCACGTACTCGATATCTGGCGTCGAACACATGGATTTGAAGAACGAGCGCATACTTTTGAGAGCTTAGATGAATGTCGTATCAGTTGGGGAAAGGTGACAGATGTGGAAGGTCCTTATATCACTGTTGATACTGAACGTATAGAATATAATAATGGGAATATGTTTCTAAGTTTACCGGTGCAGAAAAAACTTATCCGTAAACTTGAATCAGAGTACGATATTGAACAGCTACAAAAAGGCGATTATGTATCTATTCATTGGGGTGTCATTTGTGAAAAAATAAACGAGACACAGTTCAAAAATCTTAAGAAATATACAGTGCGGCATATCACCCTCGCAAATCAAACACTATAATATGAAGGTATTTATTTTTGGTAATCCTGATATAGAGAAAGATTCGTTGCCGGTACGAATACTCCCAAAACTGAAGCAGCAACTTCCGACTATCACATTCATACTCAAGGATCCAAACGAAGAATGGGAGATACCCGATGAGTTAGTCATAATCGATACCGTTATCAGAAAAAACGAGATAACTATATTTAAAAATTTAGATGATTTTATCGGGACACCGCGTATTACCATGCATGACTACGATGCATTAACGAATTTGCAGTATCTTCAGAAACTCGGGCGTCTTAAAAAAATATGCATTATCGGGATTCCTTCCGGAATCGACGAACTGGTTGCAATTGAAAAGATTGTAGAAATTTTTACACATCACAGGTGGATAGCATAACCTGACGAGTTATAATAAAAATATGGCAGATGAAAAAATAGTAGAATATATACAACAGGGTCGTTCCGCGGGGCGTGATGATGCTCGTATACGACAGGAACTTTTGAACGGTGACGTGAAAGACAAAACGATTGCCGCAGCATTTAAATTTTTATCCAATCCTACTGCAGCAGAAAAAGCAGTACAAAGAAAGAAAGGGAATATACTAAAAACTTTTTTTTATACACTTGGAGGTGGACTGTTTGGTCTTATCGTGGGGCTGGTTCTTGTTGCTACATTTGCAGGGAATCCTGTTTTTTTTATCGTGACAGATATTATCATGTTCGGTCTTTTGAGTCTTTCGCTGAGTCTTCTGATTATTGAGGGGAGAGTGAATAAATTATTTTTTATCGCAATAGGTTGTTTGTTTTTTGCGCAAGTAGTAGCAATTGCTCTTATATATCTCCCTTTTGATAAAGGAGGGAGATCCCTTGACTTTCATGAAGAAGGTGTTGTGCCAATAGGTATGGAAACTGTCGATGGGACTGATTGCGAGCTTCTGTGTGCGAAAATAGTACCCTCTCAAGACGTCCCGACAATTTCTGCAACTGAACGTGATGGCGGTATGTATTATGGAAACTTAGACCAAAAGAAAGAAGGAACACCGGATGATTGGATCCATGTATTGGAAGGGACCAGAAGTGCATCATGGCGTTCACCTGAAGTAGGCAAAAATTACAAATGTGACTGTGATACAACTCCTGAATTGAAAAAAGATGTTATTAAACAAGAAGATATCATAAATAATAAGGAAAGTACTACACAGCAAACACCCTTTCAACGCCCTTTACCAAACACTTCACAGAGTCCCGTATCAGACTCCGTACCAGACATTTTACCTGCGGACGATGTACTTATTACTTTCATCAACAGTGATGATTTTATATTTGTCTTTGAAAATTACGGTGTTAAAGATCAGATAATAGAGGGTTTTTTAACGGCCGTTAAAGAAAGTGAAAAAGAAACAACACGGGTAGCATTTAAAGAGATGTTTTCAAAATCCGATGAAGTACGTAAAGTATTTAAGCAAGCTATCTCAATGGATGAAGGTATGCGTAGTCTTGTTCAACAAATGTATGATATCAATCAATCTCGTGCAGGACAGTAAGAGCCTGTTTTGAAAGGTTCAGTAAAATATGGACTTTGCAAATAGGCTCTAAGAGTTGGGTGTGTGTCTAGTCAAAAATAAATATAAGATATTCATCTATTTTTCGTTGATCTAGGTCATAAAAATTTGTTTTATTGTCATAGAGGTACTGCGCAAGCGTGCGGCCGACAAAACGCCAGTGCCATGGTTCGTAAACATAATATTCATTGTTTTTAGGATAAGAGAGTATGAACCCATACAAGTATGCTTTATTTTGCAGCCACGTATATGCCTTTGTGTTTTCGAATGAGGTTGATAATACTCCACCAAGTCCAGGTGTTATCAAATCAACCGTGGTTCCAAGTTGATGTTCAGAGTATCCTTGATCTGCAGAAAATTGACTGGCGGTACCAGCCCCATACACGACAGAATATCCATTTTTCAAGGCATCCTGTTCGTTGAATGATCTATACGCCGATTTTACATAAAGAGTTACACTATCCGCTTTTGCCGTTTCTATCATGTTTGTCAAAAATGGAAGAACGTTTGTGTCGATATATTGAGTCTGTTTTTTGCTGTATAGATAATCATTTTTTATTTCCGAAAGTTTTGCAGGAACATAGTTTTCATTTAAAAAGAAAACTTTAGAATATTTTTTTAACAGTTCAGAGTCTGTTTTGCTTAATTTCTCGAGTGTACCGAGAGTACTTCCGATTTTTGTAGTTTCATTCTGTAATGAAGAAACTTTTTGTTGTGCTTCAGAAAGGGATAAGGAAAGATGACTGGTTATCGCTCGTGTCTCATTTTGCATTTCCGCTATATTTTGTTCAATAGTTTCTATATCTCGTGTAAAGGTGGCTGTTGTGCTTGATGCCGTCTGCTGTTGTGTATCAAGCCGTTCTACCAATGTAGCGTATCGAATATCTGCTTCTTTGTTATCTTGATAGTTTTTATATATGAGAAACATAACAGAACAAAGCAATAAAGGAAGTATAATAGCTGTAATAGTAGGCAAGTATGAACCTATAAATTTTTGGACTCGGGGATGCATACGAAAATTATAGCACGATTTTTGTCTGATAAGTGATATAATAAATAAAAATATAGAGATATTACAAATATGGAGAAGAAAAGAAATCAATTTATATATTGGACACCGAGAATATTATCCTTACTATTTATCGGTTTTTTGGCGCTTATGTCCCTTGATGTATTTGATATGCACCTTGGTTTTTTGCAAACGCTTGGAGCTTTGTTTATGCACAATATTCCGGCATTGATTTTATTAGTAATTGTCCTGGCTGCATGGAAATACGAAATCATTGGAGGGATTGCTTTTATCTTGGCGGGATTGTTGTATGTTGTGATGGTTTTTAGCGGTTCAGTTCCTTGGCAGATAGCCATATCGTGGTCTTTGATAATCGCGGGACCGGCATTTCTCATCGGAGCACTTTTTTTAGTTGGTTGGTTTAAGAAAAGAAGAAGATAACTTGTTAATGTTTATGACCCTCATTTTATTTTGCCTAATTTCTTAGCAAGTATTTCTGTTTCTTTTAAAGATTTTTCTATTTCATATAAACCATTATTCCAAAAATTTTTATCGGTTATATCTATACCAAGTTGTTTAAAAATGTTTTTAGGAGAATCTGATAATCCTGCGGATAAAAAATGTTTTATTTCTTCGATGAATGAAGGATTATTTTTTAACGTATTGTGAAGAAATTTTGCTATAAGCGAACTGCTAGCATAAGAATATACGTAAAAGAATTTTCTAATATGGCTCCAGTAAATCCACCAATTTTCAGAACCTGATGACTGATTAACAAAATCTCCCATGTAAGCAGCCATGTGTTTTTGAAACAGTATACCGATATCTTTTTTTGATAGATATCCCTTTTCTCTAAAATCATGATGAAGCTCTTGCTCAAAGTTATAACAAGCTATTTGTCGAAAAACTATAGATACATCTCTATTTAATTTATTCATCATCATGGAAAGACGTAGCTCATCATCTGCTGTGGTTATTATATTTTCTAAAACAAGATTTTCCATCAATATACTTGCAACCTCGGTAGTAAAGATAGATATTCCAAAATTCAAAGCATTCTGTTTTTCTTTTATTAATTCGAAATTAACACCATGCCCAAGCTCGTGAGCCATAGTTATAACATCCGTTAATTTATTTGTGTAATTAAGGAGTATATACTAGTACTCAATTAACTTGATTATGTCTATCATATTTAAACACGTTTCTGGCATCTTCTTTCGTAAATTTCCAATTAATTTTAGCTTGCTTTTCATTTCTTGCTTTCTGCCATGCCAAAATATTTCTTGCTAGCATAA
>JAZDFH010000032.1:0-20923 GCA_043808035.1 bacterium
GAAGCGTTTCCGCCGTCCCGCAGTTGGCGGGACATCAAAGCAAAACAGTTTTCAAATCCTTTTAATAGAAAAAGGGTCGCGCGCCAAATACAAAAAATTGAAAGAAAATTGTTTTGCTTTGCTCGCCGAAGTTCGGCGGGCGGAAACGCGGAGCGGAGCTAATCAAGCATTTTCCGTTCAAAAAAGGTTCGAGCTTCGGTCAGTAATTGCGACCAACTTAAACTTTTTTCAAAATCAGAGGCGATTGATTGCTCGCTCGCCCCGCCTTCGGCGGGGCTACGCTCGCATTTTTCCGCATATTTTGAAATTAAATCAAAGGGTCGGACAAATTCAAATTCAGTTTTTCGGGAAAGCAAACGGCGGTTCGGCGTGCGAAGCACGCAATAAACAAAGTTTATTTCCAATTTTTTCCATTCCGCCAAAGGCGGAACACAAAGCAAGTTTTTTAATTCCGCGCTTTTGCGCCGTAGGCGCAATGGCCAAAGGCGACTAATAATTAAGGAGCAAACACCATGAAAACAAAATTTTTTCTCTATGCTCGTAAATCAACGGAAGATGAAGAAAGACAAGTAATGTCTATTGAAGCCCAGCTCGCGGAGTTGGCGGAATTTGCCAAGCGGGAAAACATAGAAATTGCCGAAACTTTTATTGAGTCAAAAAGCGCAAAGAAACCCGGCCGAGAAATTTTTAACGAGATGATGAGCAAAGTTCACGAAAGCAAAGAGCCAATCGGCTTGATTGCGTGGCACCCCGATAGATTGGCTCGCAATTCCGTTGACGGCGGACAAATAATTTACAGCATAGATATCGGCAAGATCGTTTCTTTGCGCTTTCCCACTTTTTGGTTTGAGCCAACTCCGCAAGGTTTGTTTATGCTTCAAGTCGCCTTTGGCCAGTCAAAATATTATTCCGACAATTTGTCGGAAAATGTAAAGCGCGGGATTAGACAAAAACTCAGGCGAGGCGAATGGCCCGGCCTTGCGCCTTTCGGCTATGTGAATAATCCGAAAACGAGAACCATTGAACCCGAACCGACAAAATCAAGGTGCGTTGCTAAAGCGTTTGAGGAGTTTTCGCAAGGCCGGCACACTTTGGAATCTTTGGGCCAACGCCTGAGTTTTTGGGGCGTGGTGAGCGGAACCGGAAAACCAATCTGCAAAGCGACTTTGCAAAGAATGCTGACTAATCCTGTTTATCTTGGAATTATAAAACATAACGGCGAAAGTTATGAGGGCGGTTTTCCGGCAATTGTTTCCCGAGCGACTTTTGAAGCCGTCCAAAAAGTATTAAAACAGCGAGCAAGACCTCGCAAATCCAAAAAGAGGCATAACTTCCCCTTTGTCGGGCTTTTAACCTGTGGCGAGTGCGGCGGAGCCATTACCGCGCAATTTGCCCACGGACACGGCGGAACATACCGCTATTATCGTTGCACAAAAAAGCTCGGCAAATGTAGCCAAAGATATTTGCGCGAGGACTTGCTCGCTAAACAATTAAAATCACGTCTTCAAAATGTCGCTCTCGGCGACGACTGGACGGAAAAGATGTTTGCCCAAGTTGAAGTCTGGGAAAAAGACAACACCCAATCGGCGCAATCTTTCGCCCAAAATTTTGAGGAAAAGATAAAAGAAGCGGAAATAAGACTTGATAAGCTGGTCAATGCTTTTTTGGACGGAAGTATTGAAAAAGAAACCTACCTTGTGAAAAAAGACGAACTCATCAAAACAAAAACAGACCTCAACAAAAAGAAGTCTGATTTTGGGCGAAAGGGAAACAATTGGATTGAACCTTTGCAGGATTGGATAAAAACCGCCCACCACGCTGAAAAACTTGCTTTGTCCAATGATTTTTACGAAATAAAATCATTGGCGGAAAAAATTGGAACGAACCGCCGTTTGCTTTCCCGAAAAACTGAATTTGAATTTGTCCGCCCTTTTGATTTAATTCCGAAATACAGGGCTTTTTGCGAAGCGAGACCCGCCGAAGGCGGGGCGAGCGAGCAACCAATCGCCTCTGAATTTGAAAAAAGTTTAAGTTGGTCGGGCTGCCGGGAGTCGAACCCGGTCTACAAACACCCCATGCTCGCGTACTACCGCTATACTACAGCCCGTTTTTTTCTTGTCATAAATGTACGCAAAATAACCTTCATTATTAAAGAGTTAATAATGATGATATACTTCCTGCTTTTGGGATGAGTGTTAAACCTGAACTTTTTTGTTGATGGTTTTTATACATTGCGTACATGCAACAATTTTTTTCCCATCAGGAAGTTTGACTGTTTGTAAATTCGGATATTTTCGTTTTTTAGGTTGAGGATTATAATTGCCACGAAGTTTTATTCGTTTGCCAACCATAATAGATCCCTTGCCACAAACTTTACATTCTTTCATAATAGGTTGATATTATACAATTAAAGATAAAAAGGCAAACATACCAATATGACTGATATTTTTTTTATTATATTTCAATTAACAGCACTCTTGCTTTCTGTTATTGTACATGAAGTTGCACATGGTCTTATGGCGTTGCATCTTGGAGATGATACGGCAAAAAGAGCGGGGCGTTTAACGCTGAATCCAATAAAGCACATTGATCCATTAGGTACGCTGATTTTACCAATGGTACTGTATATTATGCATTCTCCTGTTTTGTTCGGATGGGCAAAACCTGTTCCGTATAATCCAAATGCATTGTATAAAGATTTTCGATACGGTCCTCTTAAGGTTGCCCTCGCCGGACCGCTTTCAAATATTATTCTTGCTGCTATATTTGCACTTATTATCAGGATAGGATCTTATTTTTTGAGTCCGATCATGATTGCTCTCTTAGGATCCGTAGTTGCTATAAATTGTGTATTGGCGATATTTAACATACTTCCAATTCCTCCGTTGGATGGTTCGAAAATTTTAACAACTCTTTTGCCATCTGAATATGCTCGTAAAATTGAAGCATTGGGGTTAAAAGGTTTTATTTTTGTATTGATAGTTTTATACTTTTGTTCTAATTTTATTTTTGATGTTGCCATGTGGTTATTCTATCTTTTGGTCGGAAGTAATGGATTTAGTATTTTTATTAGGTTTTTCAGCAAGTAGGCTAATGTATAGTTGGAGGATTCTGTCATAAAACGAATGAAAAACGAATGATTGACATACGATATGTTTATTTGTTATAGTGGGGCACGTGTAAAATTTTAACTTTGTTATATGCCAACGATTAATCAATTATTAAAGAAGGGAAGAAAAAAGACAGTACGGAAAGATAAAACTCCAGCTTTGGCGACGTATTTTAATGTCCTGAAGAACAAACCGGTTAATTCGCCATCTCCATTTAAGAGAGGAGTATGTTTAAAAGTGTTCACGGCGACTCCCAAGAAACCGAACTCTGCTTTGCGAAAAGTTACGCGTGTGCGGCTTACTAATGGTTGTGAGGTGAGCGCCTATATTCCTGGTGAAGGACATAAATTACAAGAACATTCAGTGGTTGTTATCAGAGGAGGTCGTGTCAAAGATTTACCTGGTGTTCGATATCATGTTGTTCGCGGTGTATTGGATACGACAGGAGTTGAAGGCAGAAAACAACAGCGGAGCAAATACGGAGCGAAGCAGGAGAAAAAATAATATTTATGAGGAAGAAACAAGCACCAAAAAGAGAATATGCTGCGGATGTGATGTATGATAATATCGTGGTTACTCGGTTTATTAATTATGTTATGAAAGATGGCGCCAAGGGGGCTGCGACAAAAGTAGTATACGCGGCGATGGAACGTGCGGGAAAACAACTTAAGAAAGATCCGATAGAAGTATTCGAGAAGGTCATAGAAAATGTTTCTCCTGTCGTTGAAGTAGTTTCTAAACGTGTCGGTGGAGCCAATTATCAAATGCCTCGTGAAGTCAGGCCTGAACGACGTTTTGTTCTTGCGAGTCGCTGGCTTTTAATTGCTGCTCGCTCGAAGTCTGGTAAGGCTATGTCTGAAAGGCTTGCTGATGAATTTGTTGCGGCGTATAACAATGAAGGTGCTGCGATTAAGAAGAAACAAGATGTGCATAGAATGGCGGAGGCAAACCGAGCATTTGCCCATTTTGCACGATAGCTTTTATTAATTTGTAAAAGGGGGCGTTTGATCAAGATGCCCTTTTTTCTATCAAAAAAATAAAGAGAGAAATATAAATATCAGGAATATATGTCAAGAAATTATCCTATTGGAAAAGTAAGAGATATTGGAATTATTGCCCACATTGATGCGGGTAAAACGACAGTGACTGAACGTATTCTGTTTTATACCGGTATTTCACACAAGATTGGGGAGGTCCATGAGGGAGAAGCGACAATGGATTGGATGGAACAGGAACGAGAAAGAGGAATTACGATTACTTCTGCGGCAACAACGTGTTTTTGGACGCCAAGTTATCATAAAGGTGATAAAAAATTTGAACATCGAATTAATATTATAGATACTCCTGGGCATATCGATTTTACGGTCGAGGTTAAAAGATCTCTCCGTGTATTGGATGGAGCTGTTGTAGTATTTGATGGTGTTGCGGGAGTTGAACCGCAGTCGGAAACAAATTGGCATTATGCGGATGAATATAACGTACCTCGCCTTTGTTTTATTAATAAGTTAGATAGAACGGGTGCAAATTTTGAAAAAAGTTTGAACTCAATTCATGATAGATTGACTCTTAATGCAATTCCGATTCAATTGCCGATAGGCATA
Organism: bacterium; assembly: GCA_043808035.1. Classification (GTDB taxonomy): domain Bacteria; phylum Patescibacteriota; class Minisyncoccia; order UBA6257; family Colwellbacteraceae; genus JAZDFH01. The sequence continues at coordinate 4,712 of JAZDFH010000032.1, forward strand.
GAAGTTGACTTTAAAGGAGTTGTTGATCTAGTAACGGGCACGGCGTATATGTTTAAAGGGGAGAAGGGTGAACAAATCGAAGAGGCACCTATTCCTGATGCCCTCAAATCACAGGTGGAAAAAGCGAGAGCGACTCTTATAGAAAAAGCAGCCGAACAAGATGACGTGTTATTAAATAAATATCTTGAAGGAGAAGAGATTACGATTGAAGAATTACGCGCTGCGATACGGAAAGGGACATTGGCGGTGAAATTTATTCCTGTATTATGTGGTACGGCATTAAAGAATAAAGGAGTGCAATTCATGCTTGATGCGGTCGTTGATTATTTACCATCACCTGTTGATGTCGGTATTATTAAAGGAATTAATCCAAAGACAGAAGAAGAAGACCATCGTGAACCAAAAGATGATGGTCCTTTTTCTGCATTGGCGTTTAAGGTTGCTACGGATCCTTATGTTGGTAGTTTGACATATTTTCGTGTTTATAGTGGGACATTGCAGAAAGGAAGCTATATTTATAATGTCTCAAAAGATCAGAAAGAACGAGTCGGACGTATTTTACGGATGCACGCAAATCATCGTGAAGAAGTGGATGAAATTTATGCAGGAGATATTGGTGCTTTGGTGGGTATGAAACATACAACAACGGGAGATACGTTAACCGACGAGGAGCATCCTATTCTACTTGAGCGTATTGAGTTTCCTGAGCCTGTTATTAGCCAACGTATTAGTCCGAAAACAAAGGCAGATCAGGAAAAGATGGGGGTTGCTTTGCGACGTCTTTCTGAGGAAGATCCGACATTCCGCGTTAGCGGTGATTCGGAGACAGGGGAAACTATTATCGCAGGCATGGGGGAATTACATCTTGATGTCATCGTTGATAGATTAAAACGCGAGTTTACTGTCGAAGCGACTGTTGGTCAACCACAAGTTGCATACAGAGAAACGATTACAACGGCAGCAGAGGCTGAAGGAAAATATATTCGTCAATCAGGTGGACGTGGACAGTATGGTCATGTGAAGCTCAAGATTCGTCCACTGGAGAGAGGAGAAGGGTTTGTCTTTGTTAACTCGATCAGAGGTGGCGTTATCCCTCAAGAATATATCCCTGCAGTAGAAAAGGGCGTAGAGGAGGCACTTACCCGTGGCGTTGTCGCGGGATATAGTATTGTTGACGTAGAAGCAACATTGTTTGATGGTTCGTTTCATGATGTGGATTCATCTGAAGCAGCATTTAAGATTGCCGCTTCAATGGCGTTTCAAGATGCGGCAAAAAGAGCAACACCAATTTTGTTGGAACCGATCATGAAAGTGCAGGTAATTACGCCTGAAAATTTTATGGGTGATGTGACAGGTGATGTATCTTCAAAACGTGGTCGTATAGAATCAATGGACGATCGAGGTTCAATAAAAGTAATTAATGCACGCATCCCACTGTCGGAGATGTTTGGGTATGCGACGAAATTGCGTTCGATGACACAAGGGAGGGCTTCATTCTCGATGGAATTTTTGCATTATGAGCCTGTTCCGAAAAGTGTCGAACAAACGATTATCAGTAGAACAAAATAGCACACAAACGGGGTTGACATTCGTCGGCTGTCTTTATAGAATTCGAAGAGTCATAAAAAGAAAAAATATAAACAGGTAAGTCGAAAAAATCTGTGTTGCAGTCACTGTTGTTATATACGTACTGTGACTTTGTATGGTAAAACACAACAAATATAATTTATTAAACCATGGCAGCAAAAGAAAAATTTGAACGAGGGAAACCGCATGTTAACGTGGGAACAATTGGTCACGTTGATCATGGAAAAACTACATTAACGGCGGCAATCACTCATGTTCTTCATCTTAAAGGGTGGATAAAGAAGGAGGAGAAAGTTTTTGATATTGATAATGCTCCTGAAGAAAAGGAAAGGGGTATTACTATTGCATTGCATCATTCTGAGTATGAATCTGAAAAACGACATTATGCTCATATTGATGCACCGGGGCATGCTGATTACATTAAAAATATGATCACAGGTGCTGCACAAATGGATGGTGCTGTTCTTGTTGTTTCGGCAGCTGATGGCCCGATGCCACAGACTCGTGAGCATATTTTACTTGCATATCAAGTTGGTGTTCCAAGTATCATTGTGTTCTTGAATAAGATTGATCAAGTTGACGATCCTGAACTTATTGAGCTTGTTGAAGCTGAGGTTCGTGAGCTTTTAAAAAAGTATAATTTTCCTGGGGATGAGGTGCCGATAATTAAGGGTTCTGCATTAAAGGCTCTTGAAACAACGTCAGCGGATGATGAAGCTGCAAAGCCGATTTTGGAACTTATCAAATATCTTGACGAGTATATTCCAGAACCGGTCCGTGATACTGATAAACCATTCCTTATGCCTGTCGAGGATATATTCTCGATTGAGGGAAGAGGAACAGTTGTTACTGGTCGTATTGAAAGGGGTATTGTAAAAATAAATGAAGAAGTTGAAGTCGTTGGTATTAAGCCGACAGTAAAGACAGTTGTCACTGGCATTGAGATGTTCAATAAATTACTCAATGAAGGTATAGCGGGTGACAATGTTGGACTTTTGCTTCGGAGTTTGAAAAAAGAAGAGGTGCAACGTGGACAAGTCCTTTCAAAAACGGGTTCTATTACGCCTCACACTGAATTTGAGGCAGAAGTACTTCTTTTGAGTAAAGAGGAAGGCGGTCGACATACCCCTATCTTTGGTGGTTATAAACCGCAATTCTATATTCGGACGACTGATGTGACAGGTGAAGTGACTTTACCAGAAGGGACTGAAATGGCTATGCCTGGTGATACTGTGAAGTTTACAGTCAAACTTATTGTTCCTGTTGCGCTTGAAGAAAAACAACGATTTGCTATTCGCGAAGGAGGTAAAACTGTCGGTGCTGGAGTAGTAACAAAGATTATTAAGTAGTAAAAAATTCCATGTGCACTCCCTATTTTTTTTGAGGGGGGGTGCACATGCGAAACAAAAAAATATATAATGATGGCAAAGGAAGAAATTCAGGAAGGAAAAATTAGATTACGTATAAAATCGTATGATCATCGACTTGTTGATAATTCATGTCGACAAATAACAGAGACGCTGCTACGACATGATGCGAAAGTTGTTGGACCGATACCTTTGCCGACGGAATTTAAAAAATATACGGTAAATCGTTCAACATTTGTACACAAAAAGGCACGTGAACAGTTTGAAATGCGTATTCATAAGCGGTTAATTGATATTTTACGCCCGTCGCCAAAGTTGATTGAAGCGTTACAAGATTTAAATTTACCTGCAGGGGTTGAAATTGAAATCAAGATGTTGTAAAGTAGAATGGCTTTTAATTGGGAATCAAGTAATTGATTTTTAGATTTAATAAGAAAAGAGAGAGTTGATGTAGAGGCGAATTTGTCATTTCAAAACAACCGCACTCCCGGTTGTTTTATTTTGTGGAATTATTATGAAGTATATTACAGCAAAAAAATTAAAGATGGGACAGATTTTTAAAGACGAGAAAGTACTCCCGGTAACTTTTTTGAAAGTTATTGATATACCCGATGATATTACTACGATGAATATTGGAGATATGTTGAAAGTAAGTGGAACAATGAAAGGACGTGGATTTCAGGGAACTGTAAAACGACATGGATTTGCCGGTGGTCCGAAATCACATGGGCAGAAGGATAGATTACGTGCTCCTGGTTCTATTGGTGCGACTTTCCCACAACGTGTTGTCCCTGGTAGAAGAATGGCAGGGCATATGGGCTGCACTCGTGTAACGATTAAAAATCTTGAATTAGTTGGAATCAATACAAAAGAGAACATCTTTTTTGTTAAAGGCGCGGTCCCTGGCTCAAAAGGATCATTGCTGGAAATTAGAAAATCTGTATAAAAAGAAATCGATATATTATGAAGATTGATGTATATAATCAAAATAATGAGCAAGTAGAGACTATTGACGCTCCTGATAGAATTTTTAATGTGCGATGGAATGCTGATTTAGTACATCAAGCTCTTCATGCCCAGTCAAACAATGCACGAAAGCCTTTTGCTCACGCGAAAGACAGAAGCGAAGTTAGTGGAGGTGGACGTAAGCCGTGGAGACAAAAAGGGACTGGTAGAGCAAGACAAGGCTCTAATAGATCTCCTTTGTGGAGTGGTGGAGGTGTTACGCATGGTCCTCGTAATGAACGATCTTATGCAGTTAAGATTAATAAAAAGATGCGGCAGAAAGCATTATTTGTAGTATTATCTCGAAGATTGCAAGAAGGGGAAGTGAAAGTTGTTGATTCAATTTTATTAGAAAATGCGAAAACAAAAGATATAATAAAGTTTATCAGTGGTTTCGTAAACAATATTGATACGCTGATTATTCCGGCCAGAGAGAATATTGCCGCAGTGGCGCGTGCAGGGAGAAATCTTTCAAAGATGAAAGGAATTGATCCTGAATCTTTGAATGTATATGACCTTTTGAAATATAAAAATATTATTTTGGATAAAAGAGCTATAGAAACAATAGATCGTCATTATCATGCAACTAAGTAACATTATTAAACAACCATGGATTAGTGAAAAAGCGACTGATCTTACCACTATAGGTAAGTATGTATTTTTAGTTGAAGATGCTGCACACCGTAGACAAATTAAAGAAATAATTGAAAAAATGTATGCTGTGCATATTACAAAAATGAATACAGTACGAGTTGTATACGGTAATACGCGATACAAAAAAGCAGTCGTTACGCTAAAAGAAGGAGAAAAGATTGATATTATTCCTCATTAATTAATGTAATTTAAGGCAACAGTATGAAAAGATATACTCCATATACACCATCTAGAAGACATATGACCGTAGTAGAATACGGTGGCTTAAGTGTGGTGGCTCCGATGCGTAGTGCATTGGTTCGATTAAAAAAAACGTCAGGAAGAAACAATCAGGGACGTATTACTACCCGTCATCGTGGAGGTGGTGCAAAAAGGCTATATCGTATAGTTGATTTTAAACAACAGAAGTTAGATATACCGGCGCGAATTGAGACGATGGAGTATGATCCTAACAGAACATGTTTTATAATGCGTGTGGTATACCTAGATGGGGAACGTCGTTACTTGCTTGCGCCGTGCGGTGTTCAAGTGGGAGATAAAATTATTTCGTCAGAGAAAGCGCCGCTTAATGCAGGAAATAGATTATATTTAAAGAATATTCCGATTGGGTATGCAGTACATAATGTGGAATTAAATCCAGGTAAGGGGGGGCAGATTATCAGAAGTGCGGGGGCACAAGCGCATGTTTTGGCACAGGAAGCCGGGTATGTTCATTTGCGTCTTCCTTCTGGAGAAGTACGAAAAGTTTTATGGGATAGTTTTGCTACTGTTGGACAAGTTTCAAATCCTGACCATGGATTGGTTACTATTGGGAAGGCTGGCAGAAAACGACATATGGGGAGACGACCTGTTGTTCGTGGAACAGCAATGAATCCTGTTGATCATCCATATGGAGGAGGAGAAGGGAAACAACAGCGTGGTACTAAGCGCCCGAAAACGAAGTGGGGCAAAGTAACTGGTGGTCGAAAAACGAGAAACAAAAAGAAATGGTCAAAGATTCTTGTTGTCTCGCGGCGCGCAATAAAACGGAGAAAGAAATAATTAAGACATTATGACAAGAAGTATTAAAAAAGGTCCATACGTTGATCCGAAATTGCTTAAAAAAATTAGTAATCTTAAAATAGGTGACAGGACCGTTATTAAAACATGGTCTCGTGCATCAGAAATATCTCCGGAAATGATTGGATTTACATTTGGAATTCATAATGGAAAAGATTTTATAGAAGTCACTATATCGGAAGAAATGGTAGGACATAGACTTGGAGAGTTTTCATTAACTCGAAAATTTATCAGACATGGAGGAAAAATACAGAAAATGTTAGAATCGAAAACTAATAAATAGTGATTAAATTATTATGGAGAAAGCAACAGCACAACTGAAAAATTTACGAATTGCACCACGAAAGGTTCGGTTGGTATGTGGTGTGGTTCGCGGCTTGACGGTAAATGATGCGTTTGCACAATTACAGGCGATGACTGCGCGAAGCTCTGGACATGTTATGAAGCTTTTGAAGTCTGCTGTTGCGAATGCGAAGAATAAGCAAATGACTGTATCTCGTTTGGTTATTGACAGTATTCGGGTTGACGAAGGTACTATGTTAAAAAGACATCGTGCCCGTGCCCGTGGTGTCGCAAATCCTATTCATAAAAAATTTAGTCATGTAACAGTGGTTATTAGGGAGGATGAGAATGCGCGTGTTCCGCGTTTCTCAACTTTTTATGATGCAAAGAAGGAAAATAAGAAAGGAAAAGAAAAGAATAGCAAACAAGGATCTGGAGATACGAATGAAAAGCAAAAACAAAAATCCGAGAATGATGTAAAACAGAAATCTAAGAAAGGAAAAGATACGGAAGATAAAAAGAAGATAAAGGAATCTGAACCGAATATTGTTAAAAAAGTTTTTCAAAGAAAATCGGTATAAAAATATAGGTTGCAAAAAATCAAGTAACAGAGTATAAAAAAAGCTACATGGCAAGAAAGATTCACCCAATTGCATATCGACTTGGTATAACAAAAACGTGGGATTCGCGTTGGATCTCACCTAAAAATATGGCGGAGTGGCTTCGTGACGACGAGATTGTTAGAACTGTCATTATGCAACGTCTTAAAGCCGCTGGTGTTGCCAGAATTGAAATGGAGCGTACGGCTGAGCGATATAAGATATTTATTAAAGCAAGTCGACCTGGGCTTATTATAGGACGGGGAGGAAAAGGGATTGAGGAATTAACGAAAGCTATTGAAAAGGCATTAAAGAAGAAGACTTCATTGAGTCTGAATGTTGAAGAGTTAAAACGTACAGAGATTTCTGCTCAAGTGATTTCTCAGAATATTGTATGGGATCTTGAGAGACGTATGAGATTCCGCCGAGTTATTAAAAAACATTTAGAAAATACGTTACAGAATACTGAAGTAACAGGTGCTCGTATATCTGTTTCAGGTCGTTTGGATGGGTCTGAAATTGCCAGAAGAGAATGGCTTGCAAAAGGAAAAATTTCATTGCATACGTTACGAGCAGATGTTGATTATGGAGAATCTACTGCTTTCACTACATATGGGACAATCGGTGTTAAAGTATGGGTTTGTAAAGGAGAAATTTTTAACAAAGAAGAAAAGGAAACGAATTCACGATATAGAAAACGATAATAGACTATCATGCTTATTCCAAAGAAGGTAAAACATAGAAAGTGGCATAAAGGAAGGTCTCGTAAAAGGCTTGTAGAAACTCGAGGAACGAAGTTGTCTTTCGGTCAGTATGGCATTCAAGCTCTTGAGCCTTCATGGCTCAATTCACGCCAAATAGAAGCGGCTCGTCGTACCATTACTAATTATGTTAAACGGGAAGGAAAAATATGGATTCGTGTATTTCCTGATAAACCGGTAACACAGCGTCCACCGGAAGTTACGATGGGAGGAGGAAAAGGAGCTGTAGATCATTATGTATTTCCTGTTAAACCGGGAAGGATTATTTTTGAGATGGATGGTATACCTGAGGTAAGAGCACGGGAAGCGTTACGATTGGCTGGATTTAAGTTGCCATTTAAAACAAAATTTGTTACAAAAGGATAGCTTGTAAATGTATGAAGAAAAATGATATTCAAAAATTAAAAGGAAAGAACGTTAATGAATTACGTAAAGATTTAATAAAAACTCGTGAATCTTTAGTGCCGCTTTTGTTCGAGAAGGTAAATGGTAAAATTAAGAACGTACAACTAATTCGAGAAGCGAAAAAAAAGATAGCGCGTATGGAAACATTTATTACATTAAAAGAAAATGAGTAATATGGATATAATAAAACAAATTAAAAAGATGGAAGGAGCGGTTGTATCAGACAAGATGGACAAGACTGTTGTTGTAGCGGTTGAATCGGTAAAAATGCACCCAAAATATTTGAAACGCTATAAGGTAACAAAACGGTATAAAGCCCATGATGAAGAAAATATGTACGTGGTTGGTGATCGTGTCGTTATCCAAGCATCTCGTCCTTATAGCAAAGAGAAGAGGTGGAAGGTTATAGAGAAAGTTAAGTAAAATACTATGATACAGGAACGATCACTTTTGAAAGTAGCAGATAACTCAGGGGCAAAAATTGTACGTTGCTTTAGGGTTTTGGGAGGCAGCAGAAGGCGCTATGCCAGGGTTGGTGATATTATTGTTGCATCTGTGCAAACTGCAGAGCCACGTAAGTCGGTTAAAAAGAAAGATATTGTTAGGGCTGTTGTTGTTCGCACAAGAGCTTCAATGCGTAGGATGGATGGAAGTTATGTGCGTTTTGATGATAATGCGGTAGTAATTCTGGAAAAAAAAGAACCTAAAGGGACGCGTATATTTGGGCCAATTCCACGAGAAATAAAAGAAAAGGGATATGATAAAATTGCGTCGTTGGCACAAGAAATTGTATAGCATATGAAAATTAAGAAAGGCGACAAAATAGAGGTTATTAAAGGAAGAGATCGTGGTAAAACGGGGAAAGTTATACGTGCTTTACCGAAGGATGGATGTTTAATTGTTGAAGGATTGCAATTGGTAAAGAAAACTGTGCGTCCGCGAAATGAAGGCGAAAAGGGACAGATTATTGAAGTACCTAGCCCGTTGAAGATTGAGAATGTACAGATAATCTGTTCTTCATGTAATAAACGGAGTCGGGTTGGATACAAAGGAGAAGGGAAGAAAAAAGAACGATATTGTAAAAAATGCAAAAGTACCGTTTAGAGAAAATTGTGGTTTCAGCCGGCTTAGGCAGAATGCGCCAAAATCCTCAATTTGAGGATAAGATTTTACCTGAGATTACGCGGGAAATTTCTGGTATTGTCGGTCAACGTGTAGCCCCTTGTAGGGCACGTAAATCGATTGCTTCGTTTAAAGTCCGTGAGGGAGATGTGATAGGTGTTGTTGCAACTTTGCGTGGCAAGCGTATGCAGGATTTTTTTGATAAAGTTGTTCATATTGCGTTACCACGGGTACGTGACTTTCGAGGTATTGATTTGAAACAATTTGATGATCGTGGTAACGTAACCATTGGATTTAAGGATCATACCATTTTTCCTGAAGTAAATCCTGAAAAATCACATACCACATTTGGATTGGAGGTAACGATGGTCGCGAGTACTACAAGTAAGGAAGAGGGCATAGAATTTTTTCGCTCTCTTGGGTTGCCGCTGAAGAAAAACGATTAATTAAGACGAGACTATTATGGCAAAAAGATCAGTTATTGTACGAGCAGAGAAGAAACCAAAATATAGTAGCCGAATTGTACGACGTTGTTTTAGATGTGGTAGAAAACGTTCATATATGAGAGATTTTGGATTATGTAGGATTTGTTTTAGGGAATTGGCAAGTCGTGGTAGAATCCCAGGGATAAGGAAGTCATCTTGGTAAATTTATAAAAATTGACGAAAATTAAGAAATATTCATGTATTTGAACACGTTAACGAGAATTAAAAATGCATTACAGCGTAATCATGAGCGTACAAAGGTTCCTTATTCGAAGTTGGATATGGCGGTTTTGCAAGCGTTGGTATCTTGTGGTCTAATAGACTCGGCAGTACGAAAGGGTAGAGGAGTGAAAAGGATTATAGATATTCGACTCAAATACAACGATCAGGAGAAGCCGGCGATTCAAGAAATACGTTTTATCAGTAAGCCGTCAAGGCGAGTTTATGCAGGATATCGTGATTTAAAGAAATCGAGACAAGGATACGGTCTTTATGTACTTTCGACTCCAAAAGGGATCATGACTGGATATGAAGCGTGGAAGAATAAAGTCGGTGGAGAACTTTTATTTGAAATTTGGTAATTATGAGTAAGATAGGAAAAAATCCAATATATATCCCTGATGGTGTTTCTGTGTCCATCAAAGAAGAAAAAGAGAAGAATGTTGTAGAGGTGAAAGGAAAGAATGGAACATTACTTGTTCCTGTTTTAAGTGGGATAACTGTATCTATTTCCGATGATACTGTTATATGCGAACCAATTAATATGAGCAAACAAATAAGAAGTAATTGGGGAACGATGCGGGCGCTTATTCAGAATGCGGTCAGTGGTAGTTTGGAAAATTTTAAAAAAGAGCTTATTATTGAGGGTGTTGGTTTTCGTATAGTAATGGAAGGGGAAAATCTTATTTTGAATGTTGGTTTTTCTCATCCTGTCCAATTTGCTATTCCTCAAGGTATCACTGTTGTTGTTGAAAAAAATACGATTAAGATCTCAGGTGCTGATAAAGCACAGGTTGGGGAAGTTGCGGCGCAGATTAGAAGGATTAAAAAGCCGGAACCATATAAAGGGAAAGGGATTAGGTATAGTGATGAAATAGTTAGGAAAAAAGTTGGTAAGAAAGCAGTTGGGTCCGGTAAATAATTTTATATCAAGCAAAATAATATGAAAGGTAATATGAAAAAAGTTCAAAAACAGCGTATGCAACGTTTACGTCGTACGCGTAAGAGAGTTCGTGGCACCACCGAACGCCCCAGACTTTCGGTCTTTCGCAGTAATAAAAATATTTATGCTCAAATTATTGACGATACGGTTGGTAAGACAATAATTGCCGCATCGACTATGATGTTAGAAGGGAAGAAGGATGTTTCTAATAAAATCAACAAAGTTGAGGCGGCACAAATTGTTGGTAAGATGATGGCGGCGAAAGCACAAGAAAAGGGAATTAAAGTAGTTGTTTTTGATAGAGGATCATATCGATATCATGGTCGAGTTAAGGCAGTCGCCGATGCTGCGCGAGAAGGAGGAATAATGTTTTAGATAAAGAATGTGTTTTAAAAAATAATAACGATGAGAAGGAGAGAACCAATAATTAAAAAAGATGAATTTGATGAGCATGTACTTGATTTGCGTCGAGTAACACGTGTAGTTGCAGGCGGGAAACGTTTTCGTTTTCGTGTAACGGTGGTTATTGGTGATGGAAAAGGGCGTGTGGGTGTGGGTGTGGCTAAGGGTCAGGATGTGCAACAGGCTATAGCAAAAAGTAAGGAGAAGGCTAAAAAGAATTTAATTACCGTGACGATAAAAAACGGGACGATTGCACATGAGACGGAAGCAAAATTTAGTGCAGCTCGTGTTATTATAAAACCTGCGAAGGATGGACACGGACTTATGGCTGGAGGAGCACCACGTATTGTATTAAAGCTTGCAGGTATTCACGATGTCACGGCGAAATGCATGGGGTCTACTTCAAATAAGTTGACTAATGCGCTTGCAACTATACGGGCGCTTGAGAAAATTTCAGTTTAACAGAAATAAAGAAATATATTGTTATTGAATATGCAGTTACACGAATTACAATCTTTACATTGCAACAAAAAAGAAAAACGTGTTGGCAGAGGTGGTAAAAGAGGAACATATAGTGGCCGTGGTGTTAAGGGCCAGAGTTCACGTGCAGGCCATCGTATTAGACCAGCAGAACGTGATCTTATTCAGAGTATGCCGAAATTGCGTGGGTTTGCTAATAAGCCAAAGCATAAAAGTAATACCGATAAAAAAAATAGAGTAGAAAATAAATAATGAATAAGGTTTTTAATGTTTTCAAAATTCCTGAATTACGAAAAAAGCTTCTTATTATATTTTTTATATTTTTTGTATTTCGTATACTTGCCACTATCCCTATCCCAGGTGTTAATGAGGCGGCATTGAGTAAGTTTTTTTCAAGTAGCCAAATGTTGGGTTTTTTGAATATGTTTTCAGGGGGAGCTCTTTCTCGGCTTTCTATTGTTATGTTGGGTCTTGGGCCTTATATTACGGCGACTATTATTATGCAGCTTTTAACGCTTGTTTTTCCAAACTTAAAGGCTTTATATTATGAAGAGGGTGAGCAAGGAAGAGCAAAATTTAACAGATATTCAAGGTATTTGACTGTACCTTTGGCTGCAATAAATGCATTGGGATTTTTGAAAATATTGGCATCACAAGGTGTTTTGCCTGCTGGTCAGGGTTTTTGGATTACATTTACTAATGTTGTTGTAGTAACTGCAGGTTCAATGGTTATGGTATGGCTCGGCGAACTTATAACAGAGCAACAAATGGGTAATGGGATTTCATTACTTATCTTTGCGGGTATTGTAAGTGGTTTGCCAATGATGATACGTAATGCCATTGCTACGTATACTCCTACTATGTTTACAACGTATCTCAGCTTTCTTGTGCTAAGCCTTGTTATTACGGTAGCGATCGTTGTGGTTAATGAAGGTGTGAGAAAAGTTCCGATTTCTTACGCTCGAAGAGTCAGAGGCAATAAACTGTATGGTGGAGTATCCAGCTATTTACCAATTAGGGTTAATCAAGCGGGTGTTATACCGATTATATTTGCAGTTTCAGTATTAATGTTTCCTCAGGTTTTAGCACAGATGGTTACTGCATTTTCTGAGAATATTGGTTTGAAATTACATTCATTGGTAATGGGATTTTCTTCGCATCAGGTTCTTTATGGGGCGGTATATTTCTTTTTGGTGTTTATTTTTACATATTTTTACACGGCGGTCACTTTTGATCCAAAAGAAATTTCCAAAAATTTACAACGAAGTGGTGGCTTTGTCCCGGGTATTCGACCTGGTGTCCCAACCGCTACGTTTATACAACAGATTATTACGAGAATTACACTTTTTGGCGCATTGTTTCTTGGTTTAATTGCTATTCTGCCGCTTCTAGTTCAAGCGATCCTTAGAACAAATGTTTTGACGATTGGTGGAGTCGCACTTTTGATTGCTGTTGAGGTTACACTTGAATCGGCAAACCAGATAGATTCACAATTGACTATTAGAGAATACGAAGGAATTCGATAAAGAGTGTATTAGTCTATGGCAGAGGATCACCAAATGCAAAAATTCTTGGTGATTTTTCCTCTATACTGTATCGATCGAAATATGTATAATTAAATCATGAGAAAAGCGATAATATTTTTTGGCGCACCTGGTGCGGGGAAAGGCACACAAGCAAATTTGATCGCCAAACAGTTTCAAATGACTCATTTTGATACAGGTAGGTATCTTGAATATTTGATATATGCGCCGGAAAATAAAGGTAATAAAATTATTCAAAAAGAATGTTTGTTACGAGAGAGTGGTCATTTAATGACTCCATCGTGGGTTTTTAATGTAACAAAGACCCGTATAAAACAGATCAGTATGGCTGGATTGGGATTGGTATTAAGTGGATCTCCAAGAACTGTTCATGAGACAGAATTACTTATTCCTCTTCTTGAAGAATTGTATGGGAGGGAAAACATGATGTTTTTTCTTATTACTGTTCCTCCGAAAGAAACGATTCGTAGGAATGCTGGTCGGCTCCTGTGTTCTGTCTGTGGTATACAGTTGATGGCGAAAAAAGGGAAGAATTTTAAGAAATGTCCGTTTTGTGGAGGTGATCTTCGACGAAGAAAGGATGATAGTCCTTTAATTATTAAAAAACGTATAGTTGAATACGCGAAACGAACAGAGCCTATATTTGAAGAGATTAAGAAAAGAAAATATTCTATTATAGAAATAGATGGAACTCCGCTCCCTGGAGATGTTTTCAAAAATATTATTTTACACATTGAAAAGGGATATGTACAGCAGAAAAGGAAACAGAAAGAGTAAAATGTCTCACCTTATTAAAACCGAAGCAGAGATAGAGCATATTATTCATTCGGGGAAGATTTTAGCTTCTGTATTACGGGAGATTAAGAAGAAGGTACAACCTGGTGTTTCGCTCATAGAGCTTGATAGACAGGCAGAGAATTTTATTTGTTTGCAAGGTGCGCGGCCAGCGTTTTTGGGATATAAGCCTGATGGTGCGGAGCATCCATATCCGAACACTATTTGTGCTTCAGTGAATGATGTTGTTGTGCACGGAATCCCAAGCGGGCAAGTATTGCATGATGGTGATATTGTGACGATTGATATAGGAGTGAATTGGCGTGGCGGTTTCTCTGACGCTGCCATCACGGTTCCTGTCGGTAACGTGTCCCAAGAAGCAAAAAGACTTCTTGTGATAACGAAAGACGCTTTATCAGCGGGTATTCAAGCTGCTAGAGGAGGTAATACGTTAGGCGATATTGGGTATGCAATTGAATCAACTGCGCGCAGAGGACATGCATATGTCATTAAGGGGCTTACTGGACATGGTGTCGGGTTGGCTGTGCATGAGGAGCCGACAGTTTTTAATTACGGGACTCCTGGCGCAGGAATGGTATTACGTTCTGGTATGGTACTTGCGTTGGAACCGATGACCAGTTTTGGGACAAGTCATGTTATGCAGAAACGTGATGATAGTTATGCGACTATTGATGGGAGCATCTCTGCTCATTTTGAGCATACTATTATAATTACCGATGGTGAGTCTTTTGTTGTTACAGAGTAATACTGTGTTATAATCACAAAGACGTGGAAAATAATATAGAAAAAAACGAAACTGATAAAAAGGAACATGCGCTTATGATGACGCGTCTAGAAGAGATGAATCTTCAACTGGATGAAATGGCGCATTCTGTAAGAAGCGTAAAAAGATATATGTTGGTAACATTGATTGTTAGTGTTGCTGTTGTTGTCTTGCCTCTTATGGGACTTATCTTTATGATCCCATATCTATTTTCGACTTTTTCTTCAATGTATAAAGGCTTTTAACTATGCAATTTCGAGTTAATGGTGGAAAAAAGTTGCATGGTACGATTTCTGTTCGAGGGTCTAAAAATGCAGCGACTCCTATTTTGGCTGCGACTCTCTTAACTCGAGAAGAGTGTATCTTGTCGAATATTCCTCTTATTGAAGATGTCTTAAAGATGATTGAGATTATAGAGGAGCTTGGAGCAAAGGTTTCATGGAAAGGAGAACGAACTGTCAGCATAATAGCAAGGGATATTGATCCTGCTAAAATGGACTTTACTAAGGTAAAACAAATGCGTTCATCAATTCTTTTGATGGGTGCTTTAGCTGCGCGGGTAGAACGATTTAAGATGCCTCATCCAGGAGGATGTGTTATTGGTGCACGTCCGGTTGGAACGCATTTTGATGCATTGCATAAATTAGGTATTTTGATTGTACAAGATAATAATTTTTACAAGGTTAATGCAAAAAATGCACATAGTGGAGAGGTAGTATTGCGTGAATTTTCTGTGACTGCTACTGAAAATGTGCTTATGCTTGCCGCGACTTTTCAAGAAAAAACAGTCATTAAGATAGCAGCTACTGAACCTCATGTACAGGATCTTTGTCGATTTTTACGAAAACTTGGGGTGAAGATACGGGGGATCGGTACGCATACGCTTGAAATTGTCGGGAGAAAGGATTTGGGAGGAACAACGCATACGATAATTCCTGACGCGAATGAAGCCGCTACATTTCTTATTATGGGAGTTGCGGCAAAAAGTCCTATTATTGTTCAAAATGCCGTTGAAGATCATCTAACATTGGTACTTGAGAAACTTCGAGAATTTGGTGCTGATTTTGATATTACCGGTCATTCTATTACAGTAAAGCCTGTTCCTGTCCTCAAAGCTGTTTCTAAAATCGATGCACGTATTTACCCTGGTATACCGACGGATATTCAAGCTCCGATGGGGGTTCTTGCAACGCAAGCGGAAGGGACGACATTAATTCATGATACCTTATATGAAGGACGATTTAAGTATATAAACGAACTGCAGCGTATGGGAGCGAATGCGGTGATTAGCGATCCTCATCGCGCACTTATTACGGGGCCTACGCCATTGTACGGGAAAGAGGTTGTCAGTTTCGATTTGCGAGCGGGGGCAACAATGATTATTGCCGCACTTATCGCAGAAGGGCAGACAGTGATTAATGATGCGCATCAAGTTGATAGAGGCTATGAACGTATTGAGGAACGGTTACAGGCGATCGGTGCGGATATCGAGCGAGTATAGTTATCTATTTTTAAACAATGAGGAGACGGAGTATTTATTTGTAGATATTGTATTATAGTGCAGTCTTTTGTTAAAAAGATGATATGAAACAAAGAGGGGAGTATTTTCCAATCCGTAAAATACACCGAAATAACGTATCAAGATATATCGTTAATTATTAATTTTCGACAACAGTTTCATTCTAGCTTGTTCAACCTCTTTAGCAAAATCAAAGTGAGTGTGTTCCAAAAGTTTCTTTC
>JAZDFH010000033.1:0-15677 GCA_043808035.1 bacterium
TGAGGCCTTAAGCCTGTTAAAGCTGAAGTTAAACGCTCATTCTTTAAAGCTCTGTCAATATTTATCATAATGGTTAAAAATTTCAGTTAAAAAATCTTATACCATTATTCTAGCAAAAATTGTTAATTGGCAACAGATCTAATATATAACATTCAGTCACATAATCTAACGCACCCACGGTTTTTATTAAGAGAAAATACATTAGAAGCAAATTTATAAAAATTTAACCATAGAATAACTTTCGAAAAGTTTATTTGTCCTCGATGAATAAATACCTTATTATGAAAATAAATTGAACGTTATAATAATGAAGTTTATCCACCTACATAATCACTCACACTATTCTCTGCTTGATGGACTCATTAAAATAGATCAACTGATCAATCGAGCAAAAGAATTCGAGATGGAAGCGGTTGCGCTTACCGACCATGGGAACCTGTATGGAGCGGTAGAATTTTTCAAGACGGCAAAAAAAGCTGGCATTAAACCTATTATTGGGTGTGAAATGTATGTCGCAAATGGATCCCGCCTTTCGAAAAAAGCCGGTATCGATACTGTTCGATATCATTTGGTACTTTTAGTGAAAAATGAAATTGGCTACAAAAACCTGACGCAATTGGTCACAAAATCGCATCTTGAAGGCTTCTATTATAAACCCCGAATTGATAGAGAACTTATTGAGTTACATCATGAAGGGCTCATCGCTCTATCCGGATGTTTTTCTGGAGAAGTGGCACGGCTATTGTCTCAAAACAAACAAGATGAAGCAAAAGCGGCAGCTCTTTTTTATAAAGATATATTCGGGAAAGATTATTATATAGAATTACAATCACATATGGGGGAACTGATTGCTCCCCTCGCAAACCTGGCAAAAGAGCTCAATATCCCTATTGTCGCGACACAAGACACTCATTATTTAAACAAAGAAGACGCCCAAACACATGCCGTATTCCTTGCCGTACAAACCCATCGCAGCATCGGCGATGAAAAACGACTTAATTTGGAAAAATTTGATCTTTCATTTAAACATCAAAACGAAATGATTGATTTCTTTAAAGAATACCCTGCAGCGATTTCAAATACTGTAGAAATAGCAGATAAATGTAATTTTGAATTTGAACTTGGAAAAATCATTTTCCCTACATTTCCTGTCCCTGACGGGACGACGAATGAGGCCTATTTCTCTAAATTGATCAAAGAAGGAACACAAAAACGGTATAGTGTGCCTCGAGACGAAGTTAAGAAACGCCTAGAATATGAGTTTGAAGTTATCAAACGAATGGGATTTATTGACTATTTTCTTATTGTTCAAGACTTCGTCACATGGGCAAAAAATCATGGCATCGTTGTTGGCCCCGGTCGTGGATCCGCCGCAGGGAGCCTCGTATCATACGTTTTAAACATCACAGATATTGACCCTCTTGAATACGGACTGATATTCGAACGGTTCTTAAATCCGGGTCGTATCTCCATGCCCGATATTGATCTTGACTTCGCGGATAAACGCCGCGATGAAGTTTTGGGGTATTTAAAAGAAAAATATGGCGAATCATGTGTCGCACAAATCATTACGTTCGGAACAATGGCAGCCCGCGCCGCTATTCGCGATGCGGGACGAGCGCTTGGATTCCCTTACGGGCTCTGTGATCACATCGCCAAACTCATCCCTTTCGTTCCATCCCCCGGCAAAACGTCACTCCTCCCAACGTACCTAGAAACCATCCCTGATCTAAAGAAGGAATACAATGAGAATCCCGATGTAAGGAAATTGCTTGATGTCGCACAAAAATTCGAAGGAGTAACACGCCACGCATCAGTCCATGCCTGCGGAACAGTGGTTTCTGAAAAAACACTCACCGCTTACATGCCCTTACAACGATCACCTCAAGATGAAAATTCTATTATCACACAATTCGAAATGCACGCGATTGAAGACTTAGGTCTTTTAAAAATCGATCTTCTCGGCCTTCGCAACCTTACTATTATTGAAGAGACGGTCCGCCTCGTCAAAGACACACAGAATATCGCCATAGATGTCTCAAATCTCAAGCTTGACGACGCTGACACGTATGCCATGTTGCAAAAAGGAGAAACAACAGGGGTATTTCAATTTGAGTCATCCGGAATGCGGCGATATATAAAAGACCTAAGTCCGAACACGCTTGAAGACTTGATCGCACTCGTAGCGCTGTATCGCCCGGGACCGATGGAACTGATTCCAACGTTTATCAATAGAAAATTCGGTCGGGAGCATGTTACGTATCTTCATCCAAGTCTTAAACCAATCTTAAAAAACACATACGGTATTGGTGTCTACCAAGAACAAATGATGCAGATCGCACGAGATCTGGGCGGTTTTACTCTACCTGAAGCAGACACCCTCCGTAAATCGATTGGGAAAAAAATCAAAGATTTACTCGATGAGCAACAAACAAAACTTATCGATGGAATGATTAAAAACGGCATTGATAAAAAAATAGCCGAAAAAATTTGGGAATTGTTCCCTGCCTTTGCCAGATATGGATTTAATCGATCACATGCCGCATGCTATGCGCTTATCGGATACCAAACCGCCTATTTAAAAGCACATTTCCCTGTAGAATTTGGGACATCTTTATTAAACAATTACTCTCACGACGTTGAACGTATTTCTTTTTTGGTCAATGAATCAAAAAAAGCAGGTATAGACGTCTTGCCTCCTGACGTGAACAGAAGTACAAGTCAATTCGTCCCTGAAGGCAAAAATATTCGTTTCGGATTAGCCGCCATAAAAAATATCGGTCAAAATATTTCTGATGTTATAGTCGCAGAACGCCTCAAAGGAGGACCATATAAAAACCTTGCGGATCTACTTTCTCGGGTAGATCATAGAGATTTGAACAAAAAATCATTGGAAGCATTAACAAAAACCGGAGTTTTCGACTCAATCGGAGTTGAAAGGAACACCATACTACATAATATCGAAATCATTTTAAAGAGAGGGACCCACGCTAAAAAATTAGCGCAAAGCACTCAAACAAACCTCTTCGGTAACGAAACAACAAAAATAGAAATCAATCTTGAACCTGCAGAACCGGCAACGAAGGCAGAGCGTCTTGCATGGGAAAAAGAACTCCTCGGATTTTATGTCACAGAGCATCCTCTCAAAGAATACCTGACAGCTGACCGTGTCCGCAGTGAAGGATTGGTTCCAATTAAACTTGCCCTACTTGAAACAAACGATAAAAAACGCATCAAAATATGCGGTGTTGTGCAGACTGTACAAAAAAAGTTTACCAAAAAGGGAGATCCGATGATTTTTGCGAAAATAGAAGATTTGAGCGATACTGTAGAGGTCTTGGTATTTTCTGATGTATTGACAACCACCTCCCCTGTGTGG
Source organism: bacterium (assembly GCA_043808035.1). Lineage (GTDB taxonomy): Bacteria > Patescibacteriota > Minisyncoccia > UBA6257 > Colwellbacteraceae > JAZDFH01. The sequence goes on from JAZDFH010000033.1 coordinate 3,380, forward strand.
GAGGAAGGTAACATTATTAAAATAGCCGGTCGCGTATCACGTAAAAATGGAGAACCAAAACTATTATGTCTGGAAGCAAAACAAATAACAATATAGAAAACATTCGACATTCACTCGCTCACCTGCTGGCAATGGCGGTACGAGCATATGATCCTGAAGTTAAATTCGGCATCGGTCCCGTTATCGACAACGGGTTCTACTATGATTTCGAATTCTCTCCGGAGAAAACACCATCACCTGAAGCTTTGAAACAACTTCAAAAAGAAATAAAAAAATACATTGCACAAAATCTTTCTTTCGAACAAAAATTCATATCGGAAAAAGATGCCCGTCAATTATTTTCCGAGCAGCTCTATAAACTGGAATTGATAGACGAGCTTGTAAAAGTAGGCGAAAAAATATCTGTGTATACCTGTGGGGACTTTACTGATCTCTGCAGCGGACCACATATCGCCTCAACAAAAGAAATTAAGAATGATGCTTTTGCCCTTGTCCGTTTGGCGGGAGCGTATTGGCGCGGAAGCGAAGAGAACGCCATGCTTACCCGTATTTATGGATATGCATTTAAAACAAAAGAAGAGCTTGATGCATTCTTAACCTTGCAAGAAGAAGCAAAAAAACGAGACCATCGTAAACTGGGTAAAGAGCTTGATCTTTTTACCTTTTCAGAACTTGTCGGCGGCGGACTGCCGTTGTGGACACCGAAAGGAACTATTCTTCGTGAAGAATTAGACTCTTTCGTATGGGAACTCCGAAAGGCAAAAGGATACCAAAAAGTCTCTATCCCTCACATTACAAAAAAAGACCTCTATGAAACATCAGGGCACTGGAGCAAGTTTGCGGAAGAACTGTTCCGAATTAAAACACGAGAAGGTCATGAATTCGCAATGAAACCAATGAATTGTCCACACCATACACAAATCTTTGCTCATCTCCCTCGCAGTTATAAAGACATGCCACAACGATATGCCGAAACAACAATGGTGTATCGGGATGAACAAAGCGGTGAGCTGTCCGGCCTTTCACGTGTTCGTTGTATCACACAAGACGATGCTCATGTTTTTTGTAGAGAAAACCAAATTAAAGGAGAAATCTTTCTTATCTGGGATATCATCGATACATTCTATTCGACATTCGGATTCGAATTAAAGGTTCGTCTTTCTCTGCATGATCCTAATAATTTTGACGCATATCTTGGGACAAAAGAGATATGGAAAAATTCCGAGAACATGCTTCGAGAACTTGCAAAAGAACGTGGTGCTGAATATTTCGAAGCTCAAGGTGAAGCTGCAATGTATGGTCCGAAAGTGGACTTTATTACAAAAGACTCTTTAGGAAGAGAATGGCAAGTTGCAACTATCCAACTTGATCGCAATATGCCGGAACGATTCGACCTGTTTTGTATCAACGAGAAAGGAGAGAAGGAACGAGCTATCATGATACACGCCGCGATTATGGGATCCATAGAACGTTTTTCATCAGTACTTATTGAACACTTGGCGGGTAATTTCCCCACATGGCTATCCCCTGTCCAAGTCGCTGTCCTTGCAGTCGGCGCTGACCAAAACTCGTATGCAGAAAAAATCCATACAACATTGAAAGAAAAAGATATCCGTGTAGAATTCCCCGAAACAAATGAAACGCTTGGATATCGTATACGGGAAGCGGAGAAACAAAAAATTCCGTATATCCTAGTTGTTGGAAAGAAGGAAGAAGAACAACAAACAGTCAGTATACGGAAACGTGGACAAAAAGACGGCGGTGTTCTATCGATAGACGAATTCATTACAAACATTGCCGAGGAAATACGCACCAGGAAAGCATAAGAGCAAAACTATCTCATAAAAAAACAGTGTTGTACAACACTGTTTTTTTGTTACCTACCAAACTAACAACGGTGCCTCTACTGTTTTAGTCCTGCCACATCTTTAACCGTTATCCATGCAGCGCCTATACCAAATCCTTTTTTATCAATATAAAACGGCTTTCGAAGTATTCGGACATTTTGTAATTCCATTAAAATACAATAGCGAGGAATATGTCTCCATCTTTTGGGGCTTGATTCCACTAAACATATATCTTTACCAAAACGGTCAATAATATCAATAATTTCACTCACGTCTGTAATTTTATATTGGAAGACACGTGACGCTGTTGCTTGTATGGTAACAGGCTCTCCCGTATTCTTAAAAAAGATACGATTTCCTACATGCAAGCATCCCATGGCTTTCGTTTCGTTTTATACCACCGTGATTCTATGGTCTTTTCGCCAGAAATAATTTTTGGTATCAAATGCCATGATTTTTTCATTATCGCGATATGATCCATAGTACCCTGCTTTGTATTTATGTTTTTATTTAGATAGTCTCCTTTGCTATACTAACAGAAACATGCCAGGAAAATCCAAAAAAATAATAGCCGTTCTTGGACCAACAGCAAGCGGTAAATCAACACTTGCCGTTTACCTTGCAAAAAAACTATGCACTGAAGGAAGTAAAAGAAAATATCGCATAGAAGGAAGCGAAATAATTTCTGCTGATTCAAGACAAGTATACAGATTGCTTGATGTATATTCCAACAAAATCAAACCGCAGGAAATGCATGACATTCCTCATCATCTCCTTGATATCGCATCTCCCCGACGAACATTTACAGTCTCACACTACCAACGTCATGCGACGAAAATAATCAATCGGCTTATACAACAAAATAAAATTCCCATTTTATGTGGTGGAACAGGATTTTATATCGACGCAGTCTTACACGATATATCGTTTCCCGCCGTACCTCCACAACCAACGTTAAGAAAAAATCTTTCTCAAAAACCTTCTGAAGAACTTTTTAGATTGCTCAAAAAACACGATCCTGAACGAGCAAAAACGATTGATCACCACAATCCTCACCGTCTTATTCGAGCACTCGAAATCGTTCTTACAACAGGGAAGCCCGTACCTTCCATACATAAAGGCTCACCATATGAATATCTTAAAATCGGCATATCTTCCCCAAAAGAAACATTAAAGGAACGTATTGAAAAACGACTAATACGCATCATCAATAATGGTAGCGCCATAGAAGAGGTTCAACAGTTACATGATAAATACAAAATTACGTGGAAACATTTTGAGCGCCTCGGGATGGGATACCGATTTATCGCGGAATATTTACAAGGCTTTTCCGATAAAAAAACGATGCAAGAAAAAATCATAAAGGCGGAAATGGATTATGTAAAAAGACAAATGACGTGGTTCAGAAAAGACTCATCCATTATTTGGGTAGATACTCCTCAAAAAGCTTTTGCAATTCTGCAAGATTTCCTCTCCCCCGAAGTTCTTTCATAGCTTGTCCAATAAAAAATTTTATTGTATTTTCATTTCCATTTTTATAGTCTTCAACCGCCTTCCCATTCTCAACAATAACTTTTTTAACCGTTGTGATGAGAGAAGCAGTGTCATTGATTTGCGTTAAATTCTCTTTTTCCAAAATGGCACGAGGATCAAGTTTCGTTTCGTCCATTTTACGCAATATATCCTTTGCGATCCTGCTCGATATCTCGTTGTGAATTAACAAAACGATGAGGTCTGCAAAATTTTCGGGTGTTACACGAAAAGATCGAATATCCTCTCCCCGTTCTTTTAGTAACCCGCGGACATCACTGGTAAGATAATTCAATACTAATTGAATATTATTTGGAGTATTCCCATCCTGTATCTCTGTGAGCAATTCAGAAACAGAAGCCTCGAAATATGAGGCCATATATCGATCTTCTATCAACACTTCCAGTACCTGCCCTTGTGGGATACTATATTCTTTCTGAAACCGTACTCGTTTATCTTCCGGTAATTCAGGGACTGACCGTTTTATTTCCGCTAATTCTTCATCACTAAACTCAACTGGCGGCAGATCCGGTTCAGGGAAGTACCGATAATCATGAGCATCCTCTTTAGTGCGTTGAGAAAATGTTATTTTTTTATTTTCGTCCCACCCTCGTGTTTCCTGTATTACCCTTCCTCCCCTATCAAGCACTTCTGTTTGCCGTTCAATCTCATACAAAATCGCATCTCTAACAGCGCGGAATGAGTTAATATTCTTCACTTCTACTTTTGTCCCCAAGGTATCATCTGATGAAAGCGAAAGATTCGCTTCAACACGCATCTGACCTTTCTCCATATCCGCATCCGACACTTCAAGATACCGAAGCAACAATTGAAGTTCTCTGGCAAACTCCATCGCATCTTCAGCGGAATGAATCTCCGGTTCGGTAACAAGCTCCATAAGAGGTACTCCTCCTCGATTAAAATCAACATATGATGAACCATCTCGTGCCTTCCCTTCTCCCGGTAATTGATGTAACAGTCTGCCAGTATCTTCTTCTAAATGCACACGAGTAATTTTTACTCCCCGTAATGATCCACCTACAACAATCGGTTTATCAAATTGGCTTATCTGATAGCCTTTGGGTAAGTCAGGATAAAAATAATTTTTCCTATCAAATTTTGTATTCTTTTCTATTTTGCCCCCAAGCGCATATCCAACCTTCGCAACAAAAAATATCGCTTCTTGATTCAATGTTGGTAACGCTCCCGGATGTCCAAGACACACAGGGCACACATTCACATTCGGTCTTTTCTCTTCCAAATCATTTTTACAATTACAAAACATTTTCCGCGCAGTCTTTAATTCTGCGTGAATTTCAAGCCCGATAGTTGGTTTATATGATGCCATATCTCTATATATAATATTCTTTATAATCCTATATCATTTTCAAAAAATACCCAAATGGATGAAAGAGAACCCAAAACTCAAAAATAAGTCCAATTTTTTGATGTATTTTTGAAGTTTTAAGTTTTTAGTTGCAATTTTGAATTTTGAATTTTAAGTTTTGATTTTATACAGATATTTTCACCACAAACACACTCCCTATATAGCAAAAAAAGAACACCTTGTGTTCTTTTTTTGCATGATTCATGATTCCAGGTTCATGCTTTTTATTACTTATTCCTCTACTTGAATTCCCATTGAACGAGCAGTCCCTGCAAGAATCTTAGTCGCTTCAAGGATATCATATGCGTTCAAATCCTCTTTTTTCCGTGCAGCAATTTCCTCAAGCTGTTTCTGTGTTACTTTCCCAACCTTGTTTTTGTTCGGCACCCCGGATCCTTTCAGTACACCAGCCGCCTTCCGTAACAAATCAGACGCCGGTGGAGTTTTAAGAATAAATGTAAAACTTCTATCTTCAAAGATAGTAATTTCCGCAGGAATGATATCACCAACCATCTCCCGTGTCGCTTCATTGAACTTGGTACAAAACTCTTGAATATTCACACCATGCTGACCAAGTGCAGGACCAATCGGCGGAGCAGGATTTGCTTTCGCCGCCCCAATTTGCAATTTTAATGTTGTTTTTACTTTCTTTGCCATATTTTTATGATTGTATACTGTTTTTTTTATCCGTCAATGAGAAACTTCTTAAACGCTCTTAACTTAAATCTTCTTTATCTGCAATGAATCAAGCTCAACTGCAGTGTCTCTGCCAAATACAGGCACCATGACTTTTACTCTCCCTCGTTGTTCATCAACCTCGGAAATTTTACCATCATAATCCTTAAACGGACCATCAGTAATACGTACAACATCACCAACAATTACATCAACCTTAAACTTCGGCTCCCCTGCATTCATACGCCGCATCAGAGAGTCTACTTCTTCATACGAAAGTGGTGTAGGATCAGTACTATCCGCACCAACAAAACCGGTAACTCTCGGAGTATTTCGTACAACATACCATGAATCCGCTTCCATAAGCATTTCAACAAGTACATACCCCGGATATACTTTCTCCTCAACCGTGATACGTTTTCCGTTACGAATTTTAATCTTCTTTTCCTTCGGAACAATGATATTAAAAATCTTGTCATTCATTGCAAGAGAATCAACCCGCTGCCGCAAATACCGGGCAACCGCATCTTCATACCCAGAATACGTATGCACCGCATACCACTGTCGAATTCCTTTTTTTTCAGCCTTAAATGCCCTCTTTAATGTCATACCGTTAATGAATAACTTGCTTCAAAATATATAAATTAAAAAAATCAAACGCGCCTAAAACAGCAGCAACGATTAATGAAACAGCGATTACAATAATCACCATCCTTATTGTTTCATCTCGGGTCGGCCAATTGACTCGTTTCAATTCACGCCTTGACTCTAATAAAAATAACTTAAATTTGTTTACCATTTTACCAAATAAAACACATCGAAAACCCAACGTGCTCTTTATACCTTGACAACTCTACCATAAAGGATAGTGCTTGTCTACTATGAGAGCTGTATTCAATAAGTATTTGATTACAAATCCAGATTCCCTACGAGATGACAATGTGTCATGATGAAATGCTTGCGTGGCGCCACTTCGCTACCCATCAAAATATCAAAAAGGCGATCTGTTTCACGTGCATCCTCTATAGTTACTCGTTTTAACATGCGGGTTTCCGGGTCCATAGTAGTTTCCCATAACTGGAGCGGATTCATTTCTCCCAACCCCTTATATCGCTGGATCGAAACCGTTTGTTTACCATCAAACGTCTTTAAAAGGGTCTCTTTATCATTATCAGAGTAAGCATATTCTATCCGTTTTCCACTCTGAAGACGATATAATGGCGGTTGTGCAATATATAAATATCCCTGTTCAATCAGCATAGGGAAATGTCTATATACCAAATTCAGTAACAGTGTTCGAATATGAGCGCCATCAACATCGGCATCAGTCATAATAATAATTTTATGATATCGCAGTTTATTAATGTTAAATTCATCAGCGATAGCGGTACCTATCGCAATAATAAATGATCGTATCTCTTTGTTCGCAAGCATTTTGTCCATACGAGCCTTTTCAACATTCAAAATCTTACCCCGAAGCGGCAATATGGCTTGTGTCCGTCTATCTCTCCCTTGTTTTGCGCTTCCACCCGCACTATCTCCTTCCACAATGAATAACTCCCCTTCTTCCGCTTTTCTCGTTTGGCAATCTGCCAATTTACCAGGAAGAGTTAGCCCTTCCAAAATACCTTTCCGTAAAATAGTATCTTTCGCCGCTTTTGCAGCCTTACGAGCCCTTGCGGCAAGAAAAGCTTTTTCTATAATCGGCCGCGCATCATTGGGATTTTTTTCTAGAAATTCACGCAATGTCTCACCCGCAACAGCCTCAACGGCGCTTCTCGCTTCCGTGTTCCCTAATCGAGCCTTTGTCTGCCCTTCAAATTGAGGCTCTGCAATTTTAATGGAAACAATAGCCACCAAACCTTCTCTCACATCATCGCCTGTTAAATTTTCATCCTTCTCTTTGATTAAATTATTGGTTCTCGCATAATCATTCAACACTCGAGTTAATGCAGATCGAAATCCCGTCAAATGCATTCCTCCATCGATAGTATGAATATTGTTTGCAAAACTCAATTCATGCGTTTCGATACCATCATTATAGGCCAACGCCAGTTCTATCTGAATACCTTCATATTCCCTCTCTGCAAAAAAAATCGATGGATGGACAACCTTATCACCATCTTCATTAAGATATTTAATAAAAGATTTTATACCTGAATCAAATCTATAAGCATAATATTGCGGAACCTCTTCACGTTCATCAATGACTACAATACGAACACCTCTTGTTAAATATGCCTGTTGCCGTAAATGATGCAATACCCGTTTTAAATCATATTCAGTTACGGGGAAAATCGTGTTATCCGCTTTAAAAGAAATCTTTGTCCCTGTCTTATCCGTCTTATCAATCTTTCTGACTGCCTTGACCGGCTTTCCTTGTATATACTCTTGCATATACACATTTCCGTTTTGGTATATTTCTGCGCGTAATCCAATAGAAAGTGCGTTTACGACCGAGACACCAACACCATGTAAACCACCTGAAACTTTATATGCACCTTTTTCAAACTTACCACCTGCATGCAGGGTTGTTAGTACAGTCTCCAATGCTGATTTTTTAGTCACCGAGTGAACATCAACAGGGATTCCACGCCCATCATCTAAAACGCTCACCCATCCATCTTTAAGTAAACGCACTTCTATATCGCGAGCATATCCTCCCATCGCTTCGTCGATACTGTTATCAACAACTTCCCAAATAAGATGATGAAGTCCGTCAACGCCTGTTGAACCAATATACATCCCCGGTCTTTTCCTCACAGGATCAAGCCCCTCCAAAACTTGAATGTTTTTAGCCGTATACGTTGATTCGTTATTCTGCTTTTTTTCTCTTGCCATATAAATATACACTTTCAATTGAGGTAATAAACTTATGAAGCCTCCAAGATATGTATTCTTGGGGGTTCGCTTATCTCTCCACGACACCTCTCTCTATTTTCTATCAGTATACCAAAAAAAAACCATTTTCTCAATGATGTTCACTTGATCAAAAAGCGTTTCGAAACAAGCTAAAATACAATAAAAAATATCTCATTCCCACAGGTTAAACGCAATACTGGTATTATCGATTTTTTATCTTATCTCTGCAAAACACGTCTCTACCACCTGTTTTTGTATATCTTGTAATAACACATCAACTTCTCCATCAGTCAGTGTTCTCTCGTCCGCACGAAATACAATACGAAATGTTAAACTTTTCTTACCGTTACCGAGACTCGCGTCCTCGAAATAATCAAGCATATCAACATCCTCTACATACTCTTGTGATACCGATTGGATTGTATTTAAAACATCACTGACACGTACATCTCCGTCCACCAAAAACGAAACATCACGAATAACCGCAGGATATCGAGGTATTGGCATGTATGCTCGCTCTTCGGTAACACAAGGGACTATCTTTTGGATAGAAAATTCCGCCACAGCTCGCTCTTTCGACATCCATTGAATATGACCTATAAGCACATCATCAACAATAATAGATAACGTCATATCGTCTATTGTTGAAAAGGAAAAATCCGTCATCCCCAGTCGTTCGAGTACATCTTCAACAATTCCTTTTATCTCCAAAAATGCTCCTTCATGAATTGTTTCGATCGCAAAGCCGATACGCAAATCCTCTTTATCATGGGCAAAAACATTCCCTATCTCAAATATACGGATCGTGTCATATAATCGGTTATTTTTTTGACACACATCAATCAAACCGGGCACAATGCTTGTCCGTAAATAACGCTTGTCTTGGGCAATCGGATTTTCAAGTTCAATTGCCCGTTTTTCTATATTATCACATAGGTCGTATTGTTTTTTATCAGACAAAAAAGAATGTGTGAGCATTTCGTCGAAGCCTGCCGCTATAGAAATAATACGAAGCTGATCGGCAATACTCACTCGAGGTTCAACCTCCGGCGATCGTACTCCAATAAACGGTGGATTAGAAACAATTTTGTCATATCCATATATACGAATAACCTCTTCCGTCAGATCTTCAAATATCTCGATATCTGTTCGATACGAAGGGACTTCGACCCAAAAAACATTGGAATCATATTTCTTCTTTTTTTGATCAGATGATGCCACAATTCGAAAATCAAGCATATTTAGACACGAAACTATATCCTTTCTTTTTAGTTCGATACCAATGAGTTTATTGAAACGGACTATATCGAATGAGATAACTTTTCTTCCAGGGATTTTCTTATACACATCAACTGTATCGACCAAACGAGCATCAAGTATTTCTTCTAGAAGCTCATGTGCTCGATTCATACCATATTCGACTAACATAGAACTTAGATTATGAGAAAATCGAACCGACGCATCTGTCGACAAATGCAGAAAAAGCGAGGTCTTCCTAATACTGACATAATCGAAACTTGCCGCCTCGACTATGATACGATTTGTCTTGGTAGTCGATTCCGCCCTTTTTCCACCTTTTATCCCGGCAATTGCTAATGGCCATTCAGAATCAGTTATTAAAAGCATAGATTGAGATAGCTCATGTTCTCCTCCATCCAGAGTCATAATTTTCTCTCCACTATGTGCGGTACGAACAATGATTGAAGGTATCCCCTTGTTCGTTCCTGCTATTTTAGCATAATCGAATGCATGCAAAGGTTGCCCAACCTCAAGCATGACATAGTTCATAATATCTACTACCGCATTGATCGGACGCATTCCACATTCCCGCAATATCTTCTGCATCCACTTTGGAGATGAACAAACTTTCTTGGGAATATCAAACACTCGAGCACTGTATCGTGGACATAATGAAAAATTTTTTACGTGTACGGTTATCGCTTCTTCTTTCTTTTTCGTATGTTTCAACTTTGGTTCACGAATAACATGATGTGTTCGAAAAATAGCCGCCGCTTCGCGAGCGATTCCCCAATGCGACGCAGCATCATAACGATTCGGAGTAAAAGAAACATCCAGTACCCCAATACCAGCATCCTCCGCTTCAAGAGAATGTAAACTCAATAACTTTACAAGCTCTTTTTTACTGCCAACGTCCGGTACCAATTTTTTTATCAGTGAATACGAAAATTTCATAGTTGTTATGTCCGAAATTGTTTCACAAAACGCATATCTCCATCATATAAGAAACGAATATCCGGAATTTGATATTTTATCATTGCAAGTCTATCGATACACATTCCAAATGCAAAGCCTTGAACTTTTTTCGGATCAATCCCCGCATACCGAAAGACAGCGGGATGAACCATACCTGCCCCCATGACTTCAAGCCACTTCCCTTTAAATCGGACATCAACTTCTAGTCCCGGTTCAACAAATGGGAAATAACTGACACGGTAACGAAAGTCTATTTCCTTACCGAAAAACATTCGGAAAAATTCTTCAATAACGAATTTAAAATTGCCAATCGTTATATCTTTTCCAACCATCAACCCTTCGAATTGATAAAAATTTATCTCATGAGAAGCATCCATTGCCTCATAACGAAATGTTCTCCCTGGGACAACTATTTGGAACGGTGGTTCATGAGTCTCCATATATCTGATTTGCACAGGACTTGTATGCGTTCGAAGAAGGAGCCTATCGTTTTTTCTTCCTATCTTCGTCTGTTCTTCCTTCTTGATCCAAAATGTATCCCACATCTCGCGAGCAGGATGATCAGTTGGGATATTCAACGCATCAAAATTATAATATTCGGTCTCAAGCTCCGGTCCATCTACAACAGAGAAATTCATATGCATAAATATCTCTCTCATCTTTTTATCAACAATCGATAATGGATGCATATGTCCTGTCCCTTTTTTAATAGCGGGACGAGTGATGTCAAACTTATTTCTATAAGTGGTATGACTGAATGACTTTTTCTTTTCTTCAATAATACCAAAAATATCTTCACAAAGTGTTTGATAGAGTGACCCCTGTGTCTTTCTCTCAGCAAGAGGAAGATCCTTTAATGAACGCAATAATCCTGTAATAACACCCTTCCTACCAATATAGTGAATACGAATACGTTCAATATCTTCGTACGATTGTGCGTTTTTAATTTCTTCAAAAGCTTTTGTTCGTAATGCTTCTGTATCCATACTTTTATCTCTTTGTTGCGGAGGCGGGAGTTGAACCCGCTTCTGGAGCTTATGAGGCTCCCGAGATAACCGTTTCTCTACTCCGCGGTCTATTGGAAGCATTGTATAACAATACAAGAAGCTGTCAAAAGCCTTCACTCAAATGAGTGGAGGCTTTTCAGGTTAAGCAAAGTTTAACATCTCCTTGATTGTTTCTACAAGCTGATCAGGCGTAACTTCCATCTTAAGTAAATATCTTGTATTTTTCATTCTTTCAATTTCTGCACGAATTTCATCACTCGAAAAATTCGTAAACATAATAATTGGTGTATTATCAAATAATAAATTCTTTCTCGCTTCCCGTAAAATATCCATTCCTGATGCATCCGGTAATAAGATATCCAAAATCATGACATTCGGTTTACTGACATCTTCCTTAGTAAATTTTTTCAGTTGATCAATAGCCTCTCCTCCATTGTCGATACTTTGCACACTAAATCCATTACTCTCGAACGCAATAGTATACAGCTCAACAATATCAGGCTCATCTTCTACAAAGAATAATATTCTTGCTTTTGTCTCTTTACCCATAGTATTAGTTACGTAAAATTATAGTTTCCATCCTTTTGCGAAATATTGCTTACAGTATAACATATCCACAGTTTCGTCACAAGTCTAAGTCTTGTCCAACACACAAGTAGCCTGAAATAAAAACCCATTCCAACACAAAAAGGAGCTGAAAGCTCCTTTTTGCTGGGTGATTATCATACCATGAGTATTAATGACAATAACAATGAACGATAATCACATTACGAGTG
>JAZDFH010000034.1:0-11242 GCA_043808035.1 bacterium
GAAATCACATCTTTGCTTCGTTCGTCGCTTTTGTTAAACTTGAGTATACAAGACTTCATGACGGCGTATCGTGGTATGAACAAAAGGCGGTTTATGCCAGAATGGGGACGAGATTTGCGTTGAGTGCGTAAGTCCTATTATTTACTACCTTCGTTGAATCTCTTATAAAAAGCCAACTTAAGCACTTCTGAACAAATGAAATAGATAATGACAATACCAAAGATAAGGGAAAGATGCGCCGCGGCAGGACGTACAAAGCTAAATACACGGCTTCCTATTGCGGTGAACGGTAATATAACGGTTATAATTGCCGCAACCGATGTGAGCCATAAAAGGGTTGCTGAAGGTCTGCGTGCTTTACAAAAATGCATTTTGCTTCGTATTGAAAAAAGTAAGATGAGTTCCGTTAAAATGCTCCCTATAAACCAATTTGTTTGTAGCACCGAAGGGGAAATACGATAAAAAAGTCCAAAAAATATAAAATCGAAAAATGTACTCAATACTCCGAGAATGATGGAAAAAAGCACAATATCTTTTACTTCGTACTTCTTGGGAGACGTCAGTTCTTTGGAATCAACAGTGTCGGTCGAAATGGCAATCATCGGGAAATCGGAAAGAAAATTGACCAACAAAATTTGAAGCGGAAGCATTGGTAAAAAATCTGTTATAAGCGAGGCGATGGCGATGGCAAAAAAGTTTCCAAAATTCGAAATAAGAGTTGCTTTAATATATTTCGTAGTATTGGCAAAAACTTCTCGCCCCTCTTGAATACCATCGAGAACGGCCTTGAGATTTTTCTTTAAAAGAATGATGTCTGCCGCCTCGCGTGCAATGTCCGATCCTCCAGCTACAACAAGAGAAACTCCCGCAATCTTCAACGCAGGTGCATCATTAATGCCTTCACCTAAAAAACCAACCATATATTTAGTTTGTAACGCTTCGATAATTGCATACTTCTGCTCGGGCGAGACGCGAGCAATCACTGCATAGCGTTCCAACGCTGACAACTTTTGTTTTTGTGGAAGTGCTTCCCATTCAGTCGCAGTAATAACTTCTTCCGGCGAGGCGGCAAGTCCAATTTCATAGGCAACCGCTCCTGAAACTTCTTTGCTGTCTCCCGTAATAATTTTGATAGCAACGCCTAATACCTTCGCTTGTTTTACGGCTGAATAAGTGCTCGGTTTTACTGGGTCGGTGAAGGAGATAATGCCTTCGAAGTCAAAATCTGTCTCACACTCAATGTCTGTTTGTTCTAACGTGGAGGGATATGAATTATATGGTTTTTTCGCAATCGCCAGTACACGCCTCCCTTTCTTGCCCTCCTCTCGTATCCATGTTTCTATAGTGACTTTTTTTCCCGATGGAATGTTTTTACATACGAGAAAAACAGCTTCTGGTGCACCTCGAACAACGATTTCTTTACTATTGTCTTTCTCGATTAGAACAACGTTTTTTTTTGAAACTGGATTAAATGGCGATTCTATTGTTTTTTTATATTCCTTTATTTTTTTTCTTACATCATCAGGAATATATCGCCACAACGCACTGTCAAATGGCTCAAGTTTTTTTCGCTCATCAAACGCACCAGCAAGGTTCGCGTACCACAAAACCGTATCGTTGTGAGACTCTGCATATACATTACTGACAACCAACTTATTTTCTGTAAGTGTCCCCGTTTTATCGGAGCATAAAATTTCGATACCTCCCAAATCTTCAACGGCAGATAAACGCTTCACTATCACTTTCTGCTTCGCAAGCCGTCTGGCACCGCGAGAGAGAGAAAAGGTGGTTACGACAGGCAACGCTTCGGGGATCACGCTCACGGTAAGAGCGATCGCAAACACAAGAAGCTCTACTATATCCACCTTCTCACCTTTTATGAGGATATTCGCCAAAAAGACGACAGTAATCGTCAGAGCAACGAGCTTGAGAATAAAATTTGAAAATTGCGAAATATTTTTTTCAAAGTTGCTGACTCGCTTAGTCTCCCCCATAAGCGTACTTATTTTCCCAATAGCGGAACCTTTTCCTGTCGCGACAACAATTGCCCGCGCTTTGCCGCTCAATACGATTGTTCCGGAAAATCCCACATTGCGTGCTTCATAATACGCTGTTGCGGGCGACTGCATTGACATGGCATCTTTTGCAATCGAGATTGATTCGCCCGTAAGGATGGATTCGTCAACGATAAAACCGTTTGCCTCTATAAACCGAACATCTGCGGGAATCTTATCTCCTGTTTCTAATACAATAATATCTCCGGGGACAAGATGATCTGATTGTATAGGTTGCACCACACCGTTTCGAACAGTTTTTGCATATGAGATGATATAATGTTTTAATAATTCGATTGTTTTCTCGGAACGATATTCTTGATAAAAACCAAATCCTGCGTTGATAAATAAGAAAGCAAATATCATCGAAGCATCAACGATATGCCCCAATACAAGCGTTAGTATCGACGCAGCCAACAAAAGATAAATGAATGCCGACTTAAACTGTCGGATAAGAATATGTATCCAACTTATCGATTGTGAAGTGATTGTATTTTGACCTACTGTTTCAAGTTGTTTCTTCGCATATTCCATTGAAAGACCCTTCTCGCCGTTCGATTCAAACTCGTGGATGATATCTTCCGAACTCATTGTTGTATAGCGAAAAATGTCCATATTATATCAATTGTAAACTAATTCGAAAAAAATGTACGGTGTATACGAAAAAACGGATTGCACATCATAAGAATGCAACCCGTATATATCGTTTCGGATAAGCTCATTTTATTCGATACAACAATCTATCGCCTTTTTTACCAGTTCTCCCAATTTCCCCATAATACCATGATTTTCAACAGTCATGTCTCCTTCCTTTTTGCTTTCTTCACCTCCTCCTTTCGAAACATGTACCGTTTTCTGTTTACTGTCGCGTTTGTTTAAAGCGCCATCGTCTATCTTCTTTATATCTCCAACATTCAAAAGTTTCATATTCACTCCCCAAAAAAGCGAATATAAATTATACGCCTTCTCAAACAGGCTATACGCTTCCTCTTTGTTTCCGCTACCAAGCTGTTTTGTCCCAACCTCCATAAGTCGCATAGAAGCGGCAAGTAAATGCTTTGAGATACACCAGACTTCCCCTTCATACTCTTTGATGATTTTCTTTAGCAGTTCCTTCCGCATCTCACGGACATCTTTTACGAGATCGTAATACTCTGTTTTTCCTGTTTTAGCACCGGTGAAGATAAAATGTTCTTCGATGCTTATCAAATTCATGATCGCTATCGATAGGTCTTGATCTGAAGACAAATCCATTTTGTCTTGTTTCTTCATTTCATCGATTTTCTCGATAAAGTCATTCAGGTTTTTTATTGGATTATCGTTTGTCATATGTTTTTTACAAAATTACATTATCATAAGATAAAATATAATGCTCATAATAATAAGAGGAGCAACAGGCATGACGACTTTTTGAAACGGAAAATACGCCCTCCCACCATTTTTTTCTTTCATATAATCATACCATCGAACACCGCAATGAAAAATGATACTGCCAACGATAATACCAAGAAATACTTTATCGAAGCCTTTTAAGAAAGATATTGTAAGCGGGCTTTTCTCTCCCATCAAATACACTGAAAGCCATAAAAAGCCATAATAACTTACAAAAATACCGGTATTGCGAAGATAAAACTTGATGCTCTTTGTATCAGCCCAACGAATAGTCCATTCGATAAGAGAAATGGTTAATCCTCCAAGCCATAATCCTGTTATCGCATCATCAATTCCTAACCACCGAGACAACCCCAACCCCGCACCAACCGCAATCGTACAAATAGGACAAATGGCTAAAGTTACTTTAGTCATCGCAAAACTTATAATGATTACACTGATTACTATAAAACTTGTTTTTTTGCTCATCTGTTCTATGATTTGCTATTCATTTACAGGATTCATCCGAACATCAAGATAGGTAATAATATCATTATCTCCCATATGACATGCTTCACCATCCCATAAAAACGGTATCCCTATTTTATTTGTATCAATGCCGCATATTCTTGCGTAAGCCATCAATTCTTCGGCATTAACCTTATCTTGCATGACTTCTTTGTGTTCTATGGTCACGTGTTCACTTATATGATGTTCTTCTATATATGCTTCAACAACTTTGCAATGCGGACAATCTTCTCGATAATATAATGCCATTTCTTCAGTTACGGTCGGTGAGGGAGAACGTTTCGCCTGTGTATCTTTAAATAAGATAAAACACGATGCGAAAATTATCACACAGCACACTATTGTTAAAAAAATCGGATTTTTATTCATAATAAATCGTCTTAAATACTTCATTATATACTACCCGCAGGCAAACTGTAACGCAATATATTTATAGTATGCAGTATCTTTAAAAATACGCAAAGACTGTACGTAAAAGAGGGCTGTTGTTATTTTATGAAACAGTGTAAGATACGCCCATGAATAGGACTCATTCCCCCAAAAAAACAAAAATCATTGCCACTATCGGACCTGCGTCTGACAGTGAAGACTCTATTGAAAAACTTATTAAAGCGGGAGTTGATGTATTTCGGTTAAACATGAAACATGCTGATATTGCTTGGCACAATGAACGCATCATCCGTATTCAAAGAGTAGCCGATAAAATCAACCAATCTGTTGGTATCTTAATCGATTTACAATGACCGGAGATACGGATTGAAACACCAAATAAAAATGATGTACCTGTTAAAAAGAATGAAATAGTGACATTTACTGCGCGACTTACGCCAAATGATACACATACCATAGGTATTCCTCATCCGATTGTCTTTGACGTTCTAAAAAAAGGAGACAGCGTACTTATTGACGACGGATTTTTAGAATTTATCGTCACCTCTGTTGATCATAAAACTGCCACTCTATGCGCAAAAGCGCTTGATGATTGTGTGATCAAGCATCGCAAAGGAATGAATTTACCGGGCAAAGTTCTTGAACTTCCTTCTTTGATTGAAGACGATTTTCATAAACTTGATATGGCTGCACGCACAAAAGTTGATTTTGTTGCTTTGTCGTTCAGTAGAACAAAAATCGATATTGAAATCCTTCGAAAGGAAATGAAAAAACGAAATATTGATGCACTGATAGTGGCAAAAATCGAAAACCGCCAAGCTGTTGAAAATATTGATGAAATCATCACTGCGGCGGATGCTATTATGGTTGCGCGAGGAGACCTCGGCATCGAAGTCCCCATAGAAGATATAGCATATTGGCAAAAACATATTATTGAGAAATGTCGCATAGCACATAAACCGGTGATTATCGCGACACAAATGCTTCAATCTATGATGGAGAATCCTCGCCCGACGCGAGCAGAGGCAACTGACGTGGCAAATGCTGTGTTTAATGGTACTGACGCCATCATGCTTTCAGGGGAGACAGCATCCGGGAAATATCCTGTTAAAACCGTTACGGCAATGACTTCTATTGCCACATTTAACGAGCAACACGCACGATATGAAAAACCGGTTATCGAAACATATTGTCCTACCGAGTTAATTATCGAAGCTGCCCTCTCTATAGCGGAAAAAAGTACGAAAAAGCCAATTGATGCATTCTTGGTGTTTACTGAAACAGGATACAGTGTGCGCGTATTATCAAGTTTCCGTCCTCAAATGCCAATTATTGCGGTCACTGAACACGAAAAAACCATCGAAACACTCACCATGTCATATGGAGTGACAGCGTATCATACAAAATTCCCGAACGGCACATTTCAATCGTTACAACCCGTTGTAGAACAACTTGTTAAAAAACGCATCCTGCGTCGTGGGCAGACCATTATCATTATCCACGGTAGGCAATGGAAAATGGCGGGGCTGACAAATGCGGTAACTCTTTTAAGAGTATAATACCTATAACAAAAACCCCGCATGATGAATGCGGGGATGAAACTACGATACCTTCCGGTGTGATGTCTCACGTCTCTCTACCGAGACAACAATGGCTGTTCTATCCCAAAAAACCAATCCTTCCAAATGATCATATTCATGCTGGAATACTCTTGCAGTAAAATTCTTGAATATCTTTCTTCTCTTCTTCCCCGTTCTGGTCATAAATTCGGCTTTTATCATTGTAAATCTTGGGACTAAACCCTTAACGCCCGGTATGCTTAAACAACCTTCCCACCCATCCTCCTGTTCCAGAGAACAAGTAATAATTCGTGGGTTGATAATAACGAGCGGCATTCTTTTATCAGAAGAAACATGAGGTTTTACCATAAGAATAAACAACCTTTTTGATTCAAACACTTGCGGAGCGGCAATACCATCTGCATGCATCTTATACGCAAGAGCAATCATATGATCTATCAATCGTTGCACCTCGGGTAATTCAATAATATTAATTGGTACAGCTTTTTTGTATAAAACAGCGTCCCCTACCTGCGCGAGAGAAAGTGATGTAGACATATATTTATATATGTTAAAGAATAATAAAAAGATTCTGCTAACCATCGAAACCGTACAATAAATCATGGTACAATGCAAAAGATCGATAAAGAATGACGACTTAAGGTGAGGTGAATCGATTGATAAATATATAATTTGATATGCGTCTTCCGAAAAGATGCCCATTTTCATTAATCCACTACAGTATGCATGAAAAGCTAACACATCTTATTCAAACTCAAAAAGACTTCTTTAATGAAGGGATTACTAAAAATATTGATTTTCGAATCAACATCTTGCGAACATTAAAAAAAATCATTGAAAATAATGAAGACCGTATTATTGCTGCCATACAAAAAGATCTTGGCAGAAACGAGGTAGAGACATACCTCTCCGAAATAGCTCCCGTTATCAGCGAAATTAAATATACATTAAAGCATCTAAAAAAATGGGCTCGACCTAAAAAAGTTCCATCTCCATTTATTTTACTTCCTGCAAAAAGCTATCACTACGCAGAATCATATGGTACTGTATTGATTATCAGCCCATGGAATTATCCGTTTCAACTTGTTTTTTCTCCACTTATCGGTGCCATCGCTGCAGGAAATTGTGCGGTTATTAAACCATCTGAACTGTCCCCCTATACATCACAGGTTATTACTGATTTGATTACTACCAACTTTGAACCATCATATATCGCCGCAGTAGAAGGAGGTGTTGAAGAAACTACTGAACTACTTGCACAAAAGTTTGATTATATATTCTTTACAGGAGGAACGAATGTTGGACGCATCATTATGGAAGCAGCGGCGAAACACCTCACTCCCCTCACCTTGGAACTAGGAGGTAAAAGTCCCTGTATAGTCCATGAAGATGCGGATATAAAAACAAGCGCCCGACGTATCACCTGGGGGAAATATTTTAACGCTGGGCAAACGTGTACCGCACCTGATTATTTGTTGGTGCATAAAAAAATCAAGAAAGAATTACTTGAGCAAATTAAGAAGACAATAGAAACATTTTATGGCACAAATCCTCAAACGAGTAATGACTACGGACGCATTATAAATGAGAGGCATTTTGATCGTCTATCATCACTTTTAGATGAAGGGAAATGTATCATCGGAGGCAAAACTGATCGAGAAAAAAAATATATTTCACCAACCGTCATTGATAGTGTCTCATGGAACGATAAAATTATGGCGGATGAAATTTTTGGACCTATCTTCCCTGTTATTGAATATGAAGACCTTGATGAGGTAATACGAACACTCAAGAACCATCCAAAACCATTAGCACTATATTTTTTCTCAAAAGACAATGCACAACAAAAAAAAATTGTGAGAGAATTGTCTGCGGGAGGAATCAGTATCAATGATACAATGGCTCATATTCAAAACATAGCTTTGAAATTTGGAGGTGTAGGACAGAGCGGCATGGGAGCATATCACGGCAGATCAAGTTTCGACACATTTACGCACTATAAAGCGGTATGTAAAAGATATTGTATCGCTGAACCAAAGGCAAAGTATCCGCCTTACACTATGCCGATTCGGTATGTAAAAAAAATCATGAAATGGATACAATAAAAGCATCATCTATGAAACCATCCGAGACATTCAAAAAACTGATACAACAAAAAGGGAAGATATCATGTGCCGAGATGGAAGAATTCTTTGCGCAACTAGATCCTGTATCGATAGACGATATAATCGGGCAATGGAAAGGTAAATACTTCCCAACCGGCGGTAAAATGGAATTCTTTTTGAAAGATTTTGTCATCTTGAAGTGGCATGGAAAACAATTTATTAGTCAAAATAGAGTAAAATCATTGGTATATTCTTTATTAGGATTAAAATTTAACATTCTCCTTGGCACCGCATCGCTCCGAATGGTTGAATATAAAAAGAAATTGTCAGTTGGCATGATTTATAATTACTTCCCTATGATTGATTACTTTAGAAAAATCGATGATACAACCGTTATGGGTATTATGGAGGTTAAAGGGAAGGTGAGTATATATTTTTATTTAAAAAGAGATGCTTAAAAATTTGACATGAAAAATTTCAATTTTTGGCAAAAATGGTTGCTTATTGTTGGCGTTGTGATGGCTATCTTTGGCATATATATGTCGCTCTCAAGTGGAACATATCTTTTTAGAATTTTTGATAATAACATTATTCCCGTCTTTTGGAATACTGCAAAAATCACACAAAATGCTCTCAAATTTCAAAAATGGGTATACGGCGCATGGGGAGCAACCGTGGCAGGATGGAGTATTTTTTTAATATTTATTACACATTACCCGTTTAAACAAAAACAAAAATGGGCATGGAAATGTCTACTATCAGGATTGCTCGTGTGGTACTTTCTGGACACTGCTTTTTCTTGGTATTTTAAGGTATATATAAATGTAGCGCTCAACAGTACTATATTACTGTTGGTGGTAGTGCCATTATTTTTTACTCGAAAAGAATTTCAGAACGGCACGCAATAGAATATGAAATTTATTTCGGATGACGAGGTAGAAAATTTACATTTGCCCGATCCGGTAAAAAGATACCTGACATACACTCACGTTATCGGCAAAGAAAAAATTCAAACAGCTCGTTTAAAACAACGGGGATTTTTTCGGCCAACGGAGGATAAAAAATGGATGCCATTCAAAGCCGAAGAGAAATATGATATAGACGATCTTTCCTTTTCTTGGTATGCAAAACTTAAAATGGCACCTCTTTTACGCGTACATGTTATAGACGAATTTATTCACGGTAAAGGGAGGGTCCTTGTAAAGGCATTCAACGTGATAAAAATTGCCGACGAAGATGGACAAAAGATTGATCAAGGTGAACTACTGAGATTTTTAAGCGAAATTGTATGGTTCCCGACATTTTTTGTTGATAAACGATTGGAATGGACTCCAATCGATGGATATTCCGCACAGGTAAGACTACGACATAAAAATATAATTGCTGCGGGAACGTTTTTCTTTAATGACGAAGGAGAGATAACGAAGTTTTGCGCAGAAAGATATATGACTCTCTATAAAAAGAAGCATGTTTTGAAAAACTGGTCCGTCACCATGGAAGAATATAAAGAAATAAATGGAGTCCTCATCCCGACAAAAGGATCTGTCTCGTGGGACGTAAAAACCGGGACATTTTGTTATACTACTGTCGAGGTTGATACATGCGAATATAATAAAACATAAAATACATCGACTTGTTGTCTTCTTGAATGGGAGACTATGGACCAAAATATTTTAAATAATCGTCAACTTGTATGGACAATACAGACAGCATACAAACAACAAAAAAGGAAGAATCGTTTAACGGTTTCCCAAAAAAAACTTTTCAGTTTCTTATAGAACTGAAAAACAATAACAACAAAGTGTGGTTTGCGACGCATAGAAACGAGTATGAGGAATATTTACTTAAACCGTTGGTAAATTTGGTCATGGACATAAGCAACGAGATGATGATTATTGATGCCAACTTAATACATGACAAAAGGGCTGTCTCAAGAATCTACGCAGATACACGGTTTTCAAAAAATAAATCTCCGTACAAAACAACAATGTGGGTTACTTTCAAGCGACCACGCCACGATTGGCAAGACTCGCCTGCTTTTTTCTTTGAATTATCTGCAGATTCATACCGCTATGGCATGGGATTTTACGGAGCATCTCCTGCGACAATGAGAAAATATCGCGAGACCATTGAAGAGAATCCACAGGCTTTCGCCACAATAATATCATTTTTATCTAAACAAAATAATTTTGTGATAGAAGGTGAGAAATATAAACGCCATATTTCCAATAATCTACCCGAAAATTTTCAAGAATGGTACCAAAGAAGAAATATTTATTTAGTTTGTAATAAAAAGAATGACATGGTTTTAGAATCATCAGAACTATCAACAAAATTAATCTGCGGATTTCGGGCATTGAAGAATATTTATTATTACTTTTTAAGTTTAAAATAATATATGAAAACTAAGGTTCAGACAGCGAAAAGAAAAAGGGGGTTTACAACAGAAACTGAAAATAATCTTTTTATAAAAAAATCAGATCTGGAACTTATACATCTCTTAAAATCAAATAACCCAAAAGAAAGAACTTCAGCCGCAACATTATTGGGCCGCAGAAAATCCAAAAGGGCGATTTCTGCCTTATGCGAGCAGCTTAAAGATGAGCGAGCCCTATATTCTAAAATCGCCATCTCTGAAGCCCTTGGTGAGATTGGACTCCCCTCAATAAATAATTTAATAAAATATCTGGGCAAAATCGGGACTAATCAACATAAGACTTTGCCGAAAAATATTTTTTGTAAATGGAGTTATCCTCTACCGAGAGATATTATTGCGAGAACTATTTGTAAAGTCGGCGATAGTGCCTTGGCAGACTTGAATAGAGTCTTATCCAAAGGGGATAGAAAACAGATTTATGAAGCAATAGATGCTATTGGTTTTATATCGTTTTATTCTGGAAACAAAATTTTGTTTGAAAGTTTAATCGAATTACTGTCAAAATATAAGGATGATGAAATTATCGAATGGAAAATAATAAGAGCGTTGAGCGCTTTTCCAAATAAAAAGTCTGAAAATTTCCTATTAAATCTTTTTAAAACAAGTCAAAAACCGGCTTTAAAATGGGAAACTATTAGAAGTCTTGGATTAATTAGGACTTACGCACATCCCACCACGCAATAAATATGAGATAATGTATATATTACCAACGAAAATATTTCACATCTCATGCAGCGCACAAAATGTTCTTTAGAGCTCTACACAAAATTTTTGATT
>JAZDFH010000035.1:0-12545 GCA_043808035.1 bacterium
ATCGATTGTGGTTTGAAATCAAAAATTTTGTGTAGAGCTCTAAAGAACATTTTGTGCGCGGCATGAGATGTGAAATATTTTCGTTGGTAATATATACATTATCTCATATTTATTGCGTGGTGGGATGTGCGTAAGTCCTAATCATTTTTTTTGCGGGTATCGTCGCTGTCGGTGTTGACGCTTCACGTTCCAAACTTTCGATAAAAGACATATGGCATGCGATAACAAAACAAGAACAGCAGCAATCCATTTCTTTGACAGAGAAGGCGCCGGGCAAAGAACTTTATAAACCTGTCATTGAATACGAAGAGGCGGTTACGACTGCCGTGGAACAATCCGCAAGCAGTGTCGTTTCGATTGTTATCAGTAAGGATCTGCAGATTATGGAACAATGCCCCTCTTCTCCATTTGCGGGACTTCCTCCGGAAATACAACAATTCTTTGGAATGAACTTTGATGTTCCGAGTCAATGTCCTATAAGTACCGAAAAGAGAGAGATTGGTGGCGGAAGCGGCTTTATTGTTTCTGATGATGGGCTGATTGTAACTAACAAACATGTCGTCAGTACCGAAGATGCCGAATACACGGTTATTATGAGTAATGGGAATAAATACGATGCCAAGGTGCTTGATAGAGATCCGATACAGGATATCGCTTTGATGAAAATAGAAGCAATGGGGCTTCCTGCTGCGCGTATAGGGGACTCGGATACTATAAAATTGGGGCAAACGGCAATTGCTATCGGCAACTCATTGAATGAATTTCAGAATTCGGTATCAGTTGGTGTTATATCGGGGCTTTCTCGAACCGTTTCTGCATCTGGGGAGACGATTAGCGGTGTTCTCCAAACGGATGCGGCAATCAATCCTGGAAATTCCGGTGGTCCGTTGTTAAACTTGAAAGGCGAAGTGATCGGTATCAATACTGCGATTGTCGTTGGCGCACAGAATATAGGGTTCGCTATACCGATAAACGATGCGATACGCGATATCCAATCGGTACGGGAAACAGGAGAAATCAAGGTTGCTTTTTTGGGCGTTCGATATCTTGTAGTGACGGAAGATCTGGCGACAAAAGAAAAATTATCGGTACAAGAAGGCGCCTTATTGCGTGGAGAAGAAGATGGTCCTGCTATCGTTCTTGATTCTCCTGCCGCTAAAGCAGGCTTACAAGCGGAAGATATTATAACGGCGGTCAACGGGAAGGCGGTTACCCTTGATACTCCATTGAACGTTTTGATAGGTAGGGAGAAGGTTGGTGACATTATCGTGCTTGATGTCTATCGAAAAGGGGAAAAGCGTACTTTTTCGATTACCCTTGAAGAAAGACCGAAATTATGATATGTAACGAATACGAGGTAAAATGGAAAATTTTATCGAATTGTGAAAAATACTATATACTATAAGTATGAATTCATTTAATAGATTTACTATCAAAGCACAGGAAGCGTTACAAAATGCGCAAGATATGGCTGCAGCCCAAAATCATGGTGAATTTAAAGCATTACATCTTTTTGCATCTCTTATCGCAGATCCTGCTTCACTTATACAGCCAATCATGACGCAATCAGGAGTTCATCTTGATGATCTTGAAAATGCAATACAGGCTGAACTTAAAAAAATGCCTAAGATCTTTTCTGCTAATTCGGTAAGTCAGCTTTATTTATCTCAGGAAGTTATGAAGATACTCGACAAAGCAGCCAAGACCGCTCTTGCGAATAAGGACGAATATATTTCATGCGAACATTTATTATTAGGTATTTTAGAGAGTGATTCTCCCGCGAAGGGCATATTAGGGAAGTATGGTGTACAGAAAGAGAGTGTTATCCGAGCTATCTCTCAATTAAGAGGCAGTTCAAAGGTTACTGATGAGACCCCCGAGACCAAGTTTCGTGTACTTGAAAAATATGCCGTTAATATGACTACTGAAGCGGCAGCTGGGAAATACGATCCTGTTATTGGCAGAGAAACAGAGCTGCGTCGAATTATCCAAGTATTATCTCGCCGTACGAAGAATAATCCTGTTCTTATCGGTGAACCGGGGGTTGGTAAGACCGCTATTATTGAGGGGCTTGCACAACGTATTGTTGCAGGAGAAGTTCCGGAAACATTAAAAGGGAAGCAGATTGTCATGTTGGATTTAGGGTCTTTGATTGCCGGTACTAAATTCAGAGGAGAATTTGAAGATAGACTTAAATCATTTATTCGTGAGATACAGAATTCAAAAGGGAATACGATTTTATTTATCGACGAAATTCATATGATTGTCGGTGCCGGAGCTGCAGAGGGTACCATAGATGCTTCAAATTTACTTAAACCTGCTCTTGCACGAGGTGAATTGCATGCGGTTGGTGCGACAACGATTCGAGAATATCAACGATATATCGAGAAAGATTCAGCCTTGGAACGGCGATTTCAGCCTGTTATGGTTGAGGAACCGAGCGTGGAAGATAGTATTACGATTTTGCGTGGGTTGAAGGAAAAATATGAGATTCATCACGGTTTGCGGATTAGTGACGAGGCGTTAATCGCATCGGTTAATCTTGCGGCGCGTTATATTAACGATAGATTCCTACCTGATAAAGCGGTTGACGTCATTGATGAAGCTGCAGCAATGCGTAAACTCGATACGGAGAGTTTACCTGCCGATATTGATAAAACACGAAGAGCGATTACTTCTCTTGAGATCGAACGAGCAGCACTTACGAACGAGAAAAAAACGAAGAATACGGTACAACGGTTGAAGGGAATTGAAAAAGAGTTACAAGAGTTGCGTAAAAAGAATGATGAATTGAGTAGCAGTTGGCATGCTGAAAAGATGGTGTTTGAAAAATTGAACGTATTACGAGAAAGAATAGAAACACTGAAAAGAGAGAAGGAAGTTGCTGAACGAGAAGGACAACTTGATCGTGTCGCTCAAATTGTTTATGGTGATTTGCCTGCTGCAATTCGTGAATATGAGGCATATGAAAAAAAATATTTTTCACCAAATTCTAAAAATAAAAATCAAGACGCTTTTTTGAAAGAAGCTGTTGACGCAGAGGATGTAGCGAAAGTTATATCTCGATGGACAGGTATTCCTGTACAAAACATTCTTGAATCGGAGGTGGCAAAATTACAAAAAATTGAGGAGGAATTAGGAGCGAGAGTTATTGGGCAAAAGCCCGCGATTAAAGCGGTGGCGAGCGCATTGCGTCGTGCACGTGCGGGTCTCGCCCCTGCGGATCGCCCGCTTGGATCATTTATGTTTTTGGGACCGACAGGGGTTGGAAAAACGGAGCTTGCACGAACGCTTGCCGAATTTATGTTTAATGACGAAAAAGCGTTAATTAGAATCGATATGTCAGAGTATATGGAGAAACATACAGTATCAAGGCTTATTGGTTCACCACCGGGATACGTTGGATATGAAGAAGGTGGTAGTTTAACAGAGACCATTCGTCATCGACCATATAGTTTGATTTTGTTCGATGAAATAGAAAAAGCGCATCCTGAGGTGTTCAACATATTATTGCAAGTGCTTGATAATGGACGGCTGACCGATGGCAAGGGTAAAACGGTTAATTTCAAAAATACGATTATTATCATGACCTCTAATGTAGGGAGCGAGTTATTTACAGAAATGTCACGAGTCGGATTTATGCAGAATGATAAAGACACTCACGAACAACATGAATATGAGGGGAAAATCAATTCTTCATTAAAGGAACATTTTCGTCCTGAATTTTTGAACAGGATCGATGAAATTATCATTTTTCACCCGCTTGCCAGAATTGAAGTGGAAAAGATTCTTGATATACAGCTTGATTTGGTGCGAAAACAGTTGGAAGAACGTGGCATTAAGATAACAATTGACGCTGCTGCGAAACGGTATATTGCCGAACGAGGATATGACGTGAAATACGGAGCACGGCCATTGAAACGTCTTATTCAAAAAATGATTCTTGATAAACTGGCTGATAATATAATTCAGGGAGCAATTAAAGATGGTAGCAAAGTTAAAATTAGCTATAAGGATTCCGATATTACGATTAGCGTTTAAGGCTCTCGTATTTACATGGATGGTCTGGTGGATACGCTCAGGACCATTTATAAGTACTCATATACTGCTGTTTTTGTTGGTGAGTACTGTTTTGTATTTCAAACCGTTTACTAATCCATCAAAATTCTTTTTTGCTTTTCTTGCCCTTATTGCTCTTGTTTTTGTTATTCCTTCCATATTGTTGTGGGGATGGTTGGTGGCTATCGGCTTCGGATTTATTTTTTTTATCTTGATGGGGAGCAAGGAATTTGTTTTTTTTGAGAAACGAAATTGGCATTATTTTACTCTTTTCTCTCTGATTGCGTGTCTTAATGGCCTTTTTTTATTAAAACGATATGGATTCATTATACAGCCGATATTATTTATTACTTTTTTTGTATTGTTTATTGAATCTTATGGTATTCTTATTGAGAAAATATCTCGGTATAAGAAAATCCTTGTTGCAGGAATCAGTGCTTTTGTGTCTATGGAAATGTTGTGGATCGGACTTTTTATCCCGATGAATTTTTCGCAAAGTGCGGCGTGTATCACTTTAATCATATTTTTTTTACAGGACATAACGGTACTGCATTTTCACGAGATGCTCTCACGAGAGGTTATTGTACGGAATATTGGTATCCTGATTGCCTTCTCGGCACTTATTTTCTTTGTGGCATAGCCTATAAGAGACATTTTTTGTGGTTTACAATTGAGGAGTCGCGGTATATTATCAATAAAGGAGACTAACAACGAAGTTTTCAGAAAAGTCAATGAATCAAGTATTTTTTGTATATTATGAACTATCAACCATTAATAATGGTGAGTTTTTTGGTGCTTGGACTGGTAGCGGGATATTTCATCCGCTGGTTACTTGCGATCAAATGGTTAAGCTCACTCGAAAACAAGAGAAAAAAAGAATTATTAAACGCGGAAAACGAAGCACAGGAAATTCTTCTTGAGGCTAAAAAAGAAGCAGTAGTTTTGCTCAATGAAGCAAAAGAAGAGGGTAAGGAGAGGAAAACTGGCCTTGATAGGTTGGAATCTCGTTTGATTTCCAAAGAAGAGAATTTAGGGAAAGCGGAACAAGATATAAAGACACAGCGTGAAGATGTTACTCGAGAGACAGAAAAAATCCAAAATACAAAAAAAGATATTTTGGAAATTCGTGACAAAATTAAGACGGAGCTTTCTCGAGTTGCGCAATTAACACCGGAAGAAGCAAAAAAGCAGCTTATTACCGAAATGGAAGAGCGTAATAAGGAAGAGTTTACGGGGCTTATGCAGAAGCTTATTCATGAGCGGGAAGAAAAGCTGGAAGCAAAAACAGTTGAAATGATTACGTCTTCGATTCAACGGTATGCGCGATCGCATGTTTCTGATATAACAACAACTGTTTTTAATCTCCCATCTGAAGATTTGAAGGGGAAAATTATTGGTCGAGAAGGTCGTAATATTAGAACTCTTGAGCGTCTTACGGGTGTTGAGTTTATTGTTGACGAAACACCTGAAGCAATCGTTATTTCATCATTTGATCCGTTGAGACGGGAGGTAGCGCGTTTATCTCTTGAGAAACTGATTAAAGATGGACGTATCCAGCCTGCCAAAATTGAAGAAAAGGTTGAAGAATCAAAAGCAGAGCTTGAGAAACGTATGTTTGAGATAGGAGAAGAGGCGACGTATGAAGTTGGAGTTGTTGATCTTCCAAAAGAGATAATCCATCTTCTCGGCAGGCTTCATTTTCGTACCAGCTATGGGCAGAATGTTCTTACGCATTCCATCGAGATGGCACATATTTCAGGGATGCTTGCATCTGAACTCGGTGTTAATGTTGATATCGCGAAAAAAGCGGCATTAGTACATGATATCGGGAAAGCGATTGATCATGAGGTGCAAGGTTCTCATGTTGAATTAGGGAGGAAAATTTTGAAAAAATATGGTGTTAGCGATGCAGTTATTACTGCAATGGAGGCGCATCATGAAGAATATCCATTTGCCTCCCCTGAAGCGTATATCGTCGCAGCTGCAGATATCCTCTCTGCCGCACGGCCGGGCGCACGGCGAGGAACGATAGAGAACTATATCAAACGCCTTGATGACCTCGAAAAGCTCGCGTTGGGCTTTCCTGGCGTTAAAATGGTATATGCAGTATCGGCAGGTAGGGAGTTGCGGGTATTTGTTGTTCCGGAACAAGTTGATGATTTTAGAGCATTGCAGTTAGCGAGAGATATTGCTGCCAAAATTTCATCAGAAGTTAAGTTCCCCGGTGAAATTAAAGTAAATGTTATTAGGGAGATACGTGCTGTGGAATATGCCAGGTAAATACTGTATTTTTCAGTTTTTCTCTGGTATGATTATAGAAAGGGGTGTTATATGCTTTTAAAAGGTGAGCAGACACCTCGAAGAATGGTAAGATGAAAAGGTCGGGATTCATTATGAAGTAGAAAAATAAAGTAATATTGTTATGAGAAAAGTAGATTTAGTTGATGCTGTAATGACTGCTGCAGGGCTTGAGACAAAAAAACAAGCGGAATCAACAGTTGATGCAGTTTTTGAAACCATTATAAAGACGGTAAGTCGAGGAGAAGAAGTTGCTATTGCAGGGTTTGGAACATTTAGAGCTTCCAAACGGGCTGCGCGAACAGGAATCAATCCAAAGACGGGAGAGAAGATTCAAATTGCCGCGAAAACGGCACCGAAATTTAAGCCGGGGAAGGTATTTAAAGATGCGGTCGCCTAAAAAGTCTTTGACTTTTCTAAAAAGCGTCACGTAAAAAACGTGACGCTTTTTAGTTACCAACAAGAACCATCACCCGCATAAGCGGGTGTTCCTGTCTGCAGGTAGGCAGTAGCGTTAAAAATCACCTTGGTCAAAAACCAAGGTGATTTTAGAGAATGACCAACGGAAAAATATATCAATGGCAGTGATGAAGGGTAAGATATCGGTTTGGATCAAGAAGAAAATGAACAAGTTTTCCAAAGGGACGTTGTGGAGTAAAGGATATTTTGTTATAACGGTAGGATTGAACGAAGTGATAACTTGCAGGATAGAAGCCACCGCTTATGCGGGTGGCTCTTACTCTATGCCAAGAAGAGAGCGAGCATTTTTACTGATGGTAATAAATATAGAATATGCTGACTTTATATTATCGAAGCTTGTCATAATGATATCGCGAACAGAAATTTCTTCTGGTGTTTCGCTATCTATTGCTATTACATCATTCCCTTCACTAGTCGTGGCTATGGTTTGTTGTTCCAATTTAATGGTTGTTGCCGTACTTGTTATTGCGGATGGTTCAGCGAACAAGATGTCCTTTGCTTGCTTATGTAATGATTCTGCCTTGATAATAAACGCATTTGCTGTGTTTAATGATTCATCGAAGGTTCCATACTCTATAAAGCTGTTTCTCTCTAATTTACGGATATCAGAAACTATTTTTCCAAATCTGACTTTTGCAATTTCGATGATGCTTTCGTCACGAGAAAGGAGAATAAAATCAACAATATGTTGCACATTTGGGTTGTGGATGGTTTCTCGATACGTTTTTATCTCTTGAGCAAGTGTTTTAATGTCTGCAATAGTTGCTAATTTGTCAGCTTTTTCGAGTTGTTGTTCATAGTATGCAATATAAGATTGAAGCATACCGGTAAATGCATTACGCATGCCACTTTCCTGGCTGTCTTTTTTGAATTCCGATAGTTTATTTAAACTATCTAACAGATTATTGGTTTCATCAATGGAAAGCGTGAGCGCTTCTTTGAGGACTTCTTTGCGGGCGACGAGTTCTTGCTCTTCTTTTTCTTTCGCAGGGAGCTTGTCGTTGTCTCTGATGGTTATAAGTGTATTGAGACTTGTTTCAACAGGAGTAACCGCTGTTTTAATTTCACTGTCGGCAAAAACAGGCATTGGTGCCCATACGGTCATCATAAGAAGAAACATTATACAAATTGTAGATATTTTATATCGCATATTCATTTAGAGAATAACTTCATCGAGTAATGAATCGACGCTTGGATTTGATCCGGTCGATTGGTTTGTATTAATAACATTTTGCATTTCTTTTTCAATAAGAAGCGGGTTTGTATGATCCGGCCCATTTATTGCCGCTTCGTTGAGTGCGACAGAAGTTTTTTCTGCCACGTTATCAAAATATGCAGCCTCTTCTATATAAATATTGATTGATTGGTTGATCCCTTCAGATTCAGAATTAAGCATTTTTGTATCGATACCTGACAGATTTGGTGCTGAAAGAGGATGAAAGATAGAAACTGTATTGCTTAGTACAAGTATTAAAAAGAGTGCAACAATACCTATCGATATACCAAGTTGCATGCTTTGTGTCAAAACGGTACCAAAAAAACGGCGGTTCAGAACTTCTTTCTTGGGATATATCAAAAGAGCCATTCGTGATATGCGTACATATTCGGATGATGGCTGTATGTCGTGTAATTTTTGTAATTCTTTTATAACCTGCTCTTCACTCATGGTACATTTTTTCAAGAATATCCCGAACTTGTTTTAATGCTCTGTGTTGAATAACTTTTGTCGCTCCTTCGCTTTTTTTAATAATTTCGGATGTTTCTTTAATCGACATCCCTTCAAGAAAACGCATAATGATGACATCTTGTTCTATTTCTTTAAGATTTCTGACGGCATCGAAAATGGCACGGTGTTGAAGGTTAATGTCAGCTGTTCTTTCAATAGAATCAGTATCTTTCGGATGGAAATTTAAAGGGAGAAGATCTTCATCGAGACTGACATCACCTGTTTTTGATTTTCTATAGTAATCGGTAATAACGTTTCGTGCGATTCTGTATAACCAACTTCCGAATGAATGTCCTTGAAAAGTATAATCATTTATATTTTTCCAGGCATTTAGAAACGCTTGGTGGGTGATGTCTTCCGCTTCCTCACGATGGGAAACTTTGACCCGGACGAACCGATAAATTTTTGGAAGGTACTGATCATAGAGCATCCCAAAAGCTTCCGACTCACCCTTTTGCGCTTTTTTAATTAAAATTTGTTCGTCCTCCATAATATACAACGAAAAAATATTCGTTTAGTTACGTCCAAATACTTTTGCTAGTATATATTGTTGATTTGCGATACCCATAAAAGATAAAAAAACAGTTCCCTGTGAAGGGGAGAAAAGATGCCTGATATGATTCGTAGAGTAGATATTCATTATCTGCTCGATTGTAGCAGACTTTTGGCAAAAAAGAAACGTATAAGAGTATGGTGGTAGAAAACAAAAAACCCGTCGGAGACGGGTTTTTTGGTGTCGTAATGCCACAAATGATACTATTTTTTAGTGGAATGTTTAACTTGATGAGCAGTCTTCATGCCAAGCCCATAAATTTCGATAAACCCGGCACTCGAATTTTGATTGAATTTTGCATTCCGTTCAAATGTTGCTAAATCTTTATCGAAGAGCGAATTTGGACTTTCGATTGCAACAACTTCAGCCTTCCCTTTATATAAACTGATAGTCACTTTCCCTGTCACTTTTTGATTCATATCTTCGATATAGGCATTAAGATGATCCATGGTCGGTTCAAGCCATTTTGCGCTATAGCACATATATGCCCATTTTGAATCAATAATTTCTTTAAAAGCATTTTCTTCTTGAGTTGATACTAATTTTTCAAGATTATAATGTGCCATGATAATCACATGGGCGGCAGGGGATTCGTATACTCCTCTTACCTTTAGTCCGACTAATCTATCTTCTACGAGGATAGTATATCCAACACCATGTTTACCAACTATCGGATTGAGTTTCATGATGAGTTCCGAAAGTTTCATCTTTTCTCCATTTAAGTGGGTCGGAATTCCTTTATCGAATATGAGTTCGATGTATTCTTTTTTATCAGGCGCTTTTTCGGGCAACGTGCAAGATCGTAATATTCTCTCAATTTTCGGTTCAAGTTTCGGATCTTCGATTTCACCTCCTTCCCAGGTAACGCCCCACATATTATCGTCATCGCTATAGGGACATTGTTGAGATTTATCGAGTGATTCAGGAACGGGAATATTATGCTGCCGTGCATATTTGATCTCTTCTTCTCTGCCCATACCCCATTCTCTGACAGGTGCGATGATCTTGATATCGGGATTATAACAAAGCGCACTTGATTCAATCCTGACCTGATCATTTCCTTTTCCCGTACATCCATGTGCGATTGTGTCCGCGCCTTCTTTTTTTGCTATTTCTACGGCTTTTTTTGCCAACAACGGTCTACCGAGAGGAGTACTGAGATGATATCCTCCTTGGTATGATGCATTCGCTTTGATAGCTTTTGCGATGTATTCATCGGCAAATTCATCTTTACAGTCGAGGACATAGGTGTTTTTTGCTCCCAATTTGATAGCTTTTTCTTTTGCGTTTGGGAGTCCGCCAAGTTGTTGCCCGAGATCTATGGTGAGAGCAATTAATTCGCACTGATATTCTTCTTGTATCCATTTCAACATACAAGACGTATCCAACCCTCCGGAGTATAGGAGAACCACTTTTTTGATTTCTCCTTTATGTCCCTCGTGTGATGCAACTTTGATATAATTTGTTTTTTTGAATATTTCTTCAGCCATGATTATTTTATTATTATTTGTATTTCTTTATGTAATATTTTTTGACCTTTTTCGATCTTTTCTTTTTTCGTGTTGATCGACCTTCTCTGTTTTTGTTTTTGTTGTATGAGTTTTCGTTCCATGGTTGTTATGCTTTTTTGACCGGGCCCGCCGTATGATGTTATATGCCGAACGATCCATTGAGGATCCTGACATTGTCGAACTGTTTTTTCGTCGATTTGGATTGCAATCTTTTCTTCTTGGAATATATGGATAAGTGCATCGTAAGACACAACATCTTCTCCTGGTGACTGTTTAATCGCTTTTTCAATGATCATCTTAGCTTCTCTGAAAGGGATGTTATATGTTTGCGTGATATATTCCAATAAACTGGTTGCGCCAATAAAGTTTTTCTCCGCCCACAAGGCCATTCTTTCTTTATTGATATGGAGCGTTTCGATCAGTCCTTTCATCACGATCGGAGCAGGTGAACATTCGCGAATGATATCCATAATAAAATATTTTGACCATTGAGAGTCGCGATTATATCCAATAAAATTAGCTTTTCCGAGCCCAAGGAGACTTTGCACGATGCCGGAAGCGAGGCCGCTCTTTGCTTTTACGACTTCAAGGATATCGGGATTCTTTTTTTGCGGCATGATGGAGCTCCCTGTTGAGTATTGATCATCCAGTTTAACAAACCCAAATTCGTTTGTTGAAAAAATAATAAGAGTTTGCGCTATGAGGGAGAGGTGATTCATAAGCATTGTGATCGCAAAAGCGAAATCAGCTTCAGCTTCCCATCTATTCGTGATGACGTCTAACGAATTTGTTTCAGGAACAGCGAACCCGAAAAATTGCGTTGTTAGCTTTTGATCTATATGGAAAGTAGTACCATATGCCGTTATGGCTCCGAGGGGATTTGTGTCATATAAGGAAAGCCAGTTTAAAAAGCGTTCGTTATCACGTATAAGCATCGATGCGAAGGCGAGTAAAATATGCCCGAATGTCGTTGGCGTGGCATGTTGGTGGTGAGTGAATCCGGGGATAATATAGTCTTTATATGTATGGCCGTCTATAAGGAGAGCTTCGATTAGAGTCAGGTTATTTTCTAAGAACGTAAATACATGATCACGTAGATAGAGACGAGTATCAAGATTGCTTTGGTCGTTACGAGAACGAGCGGTATGTAATTTACCGATGCTTTCGATACCATATCGTTCGGTAAGCCATGACTCGATATTTGTATGGACATCTTCTTTTGAAGGATCAAGTGTGAATTGATTCTTTTGTGCCAAATTTTCTATCTCGTTTAAACCTTTTAGTATCTTTTGAGCGTCTTTTTTTTGTATAAGCCCCTGTTTATATAACATGACGCAATGAGCCTTGTTTCCCCAAATATCATATGGAAGTAAATTAATATCAGCCGAACCGATTGGGGTGATATCTCTTCCCGCTGTAAACGCAATGGTCGAATCCAGCGGAGATGCATCGAAAGCTGACCCCCATAATTTTTTTGTTTTCTTTTTCATGGTTATTGATTTTAAAACTAAAAACGCCCCTTCGATTTCCAAAATATTCAGAAATCGAAGGGGCGTTTTTTTCTTTAACGCGGTACCACCCTTGTTCCTCTCGATAGTTACCTATAGAGGGCTTGTTGACTCTTTAAAAAAGTCATTGGTTATTACGGAGACCCATTTCCGTCTGTCATTTTAACAGCTGCGTTGTCGAATTATTTCGACATCCTAAGGCGCGAACTTAGTCAAACGCTTTATAATTTTTAATACATTTTACAATACCACAAAAGGGGGTATGGGGCAAGTTTTAGTCTTGTCCAACACACAAGTAGCCTGAAATAAAAACCCATTCCAACACAAAAAGGAGCTGAAAGCTCCTTTTTGCTGGGTGATTATCATACCATGAGTATTAATGACAATAACAATGAACGATAATCACATTA
>JAZDFH010000036.1:0-27723 GCA_043808035.1 bacterium
TCTATGGACAATGTTGTTTCTTTGGCTTCTTCGGTGAATGTTGTCTCTACATGCAGTTGTTTCTGCTCTATCTCGTGGGAGAGTTCTGTGATTGTTTCCTCAATAAGTGGATGCAGTGATGTTTGTTGTTTGTTCAATATGCTTTTTCCTACTTCCATCTGGGAGATGTCTAAAAAGTCATTGATGAGTTTTGCTAATTTGTTTGCTCCTGAACTTAGTTTTCCTAAAAAAGCAGTATCAGTATCTGACAATACATATCCTTTTTCTTTATGCTCAAACATGTTTGCTACTCCTTTTACGATAGTTAATGGTGTTCTGAGATGGTGTTGGGTTGTTAGAATAAAATCTGTCTTTGCTTGATTCAACGCCTCAAGATCCTCTCTTGCTTTACGCTCAACCGCATACGCATGTGCGGCTTCTCCATACAGAACAGCATTTGATATTGCAATAGCTCCTTGTGACCCAACTGTTTCAAGTAATTGAATATCATCGGTATTGTACATGTCGCTTGATTCTTTCTCTCCAAGTAATAACAAACCAACCATCTCATCCTTTATTTCAAGTAAAGCAATTGCTTCTATGCCCAGTTTGTTAAAATAATTTACTAATTCTTCAGGTAATGTCTTTTTTCTTTTTTGTTCGCTTACAACAATTATCTTCCCTTCTTTATCAAACATGCTTCTAATCTTCTTTTGTTGAGGAAACTTCTGTATATCAAACACAACATGATCAAACATACCTTTCTTAAAAGACTGCTGCGGATCGTTCCATACCAAAATACCAAATACCTTTAGATGTAATGCT
Source organism: bacterium (assembly GCA_043808035.1). Classification (GTDB taxonomy): domain Bacteria; phylum Patescibacteriota; class Minisyncoccia; order UBA6257; family Colwellbacteraceae; genus JAZDFH01. Next base: position 805 of record JAZDFH010000036.1, read on the forward strand.
CCGTTAAGCGCGTTAAAAATATAATCATATACTTCTTTAATGTTAAGCGTCGTCTTAAGGTTATCGCTCAATACCGCAATAACACTTCGTTCATCATAGAGGGATGAAAAGAAATACTTGTTTGCCATATCGAAATAAAAATCCTTTAAATATGGGAACCCTAAAACTATTCCCAACAGCACAATAACATCTATACCCGCCGATGATGTCCCTTCAATCAAGAAACCGCCAAGAATTCCTTTTACTAAAAAGTTAAACACCAGTACTGTACCAATCAACGCTATATATACCGATGATTTCTTTAAAATGAACCGTATATCCATGAGACGATGACGCACAATCGCATACGTGGTAAATCCAACCAAAAAGATTGAACTGAAATTACTCATACGGAAAAGATCAGCCGACAGCTTTGTTTGGAAAAACAAATTCACAATCGCCAGGATACTAAATGTCATAAAAATTCCCAATGCCAAATATTTAATCTGCGACCGCTCAAACCCCCTCTCTTTTCTATAACGACAAATCAGGACACCAATAATAACAAACAACGATATTAATATCACTGCCGCGTAAACAGGGAAATATGCTGCTTCAGAAAAAGTGATTTTATGGTCAACAACAGCAATATTTCCAACCACTTGATTGATCATTGCCAAAAATGAAGCTATCAAACCTGGGATAAAAAAATAAAAAATCTTTTTATATGAACTGAATCTTTTTGACGCCGTAGGGAAAACTACAGCAAATGATACCATAGCAAAAACAAAAATTGGCGCAACGATGAAGTCCAGTTTAAAAAACAATACCGCCAAGTCAACACTTTCAACCCATGTTTCTAAAAAGTTAAACAATAGCCATAAAGAAAAGGTTGTCGTAAACAAAAAAAACAGTTGTGTCGTTATACTGCTCTTATTTTTACGAAAAGCAATATACCCAAACGCAATAATGAGAAAGTCAATACATATAGCAAAAAATAATGAAAGGTACCTAATCATAAGATTTGCTTTGAATTATATATATATATATATATCGGGAGTCAAATTACGGTAGAATCAGGAATCATGGAAAAACACATTGTGTATTTGAAATTTAAAAAGCCACCGTATCATAAATACAGTGGCCTCATTACAATTAACGACATATCAACCAATTTTTTGTGGCACCAACAGCCATCGGAAACAGTCACTTAATGTCTCTCCGCTTCTTTGCTCTCTTATAACGACTTTATTCTTTTCTCCTATCTTCTTCTCCACTAAGACAAGCGAATGTTCTCGTGGTGTAAAGACAATCTGCATTACACCTGATCCGCCGACAAAAGAATGCCCATCCGGATGTAAGCCTCCGCCGCAACAAATATATCGATTAAATACATCCCATAGAGTTTCTTTCGGCAATCTTAACATCTTTCTACCGGTAATTTTATATCTTAAAGGCATTTTTGCCTTCTTTAAAACCAATCGACGAAATTCCGCAAGTACGACATAATAATCTGCTTTTAAAGGATTATGCTCTACATTTTTAACACTCTTCACTCTAAACTGAGGAGTAGAAAATACGTATTCAAATGAAACTCCTCTAATTTTCTTAGATGGCCTTCCATTTCTCATGCAATACAAAGTAATAACATGACGAATAATGTGTTCTCTCTCATACTTTGGTCTTCCGATGCAACGGATAAGATCTCCATCACGAAAAATTTCTTCTCGAGTGCTTAGCAGAAGAGCAACTGTCTTTCCTGTCTTTTTTGTGACTAATGTGATAAATCCGTCTTTCGGTACTATTTTCAAAGTACCTTTTTGAATAAACTTACTTAAACGATTAATAGAAATGTCATTTTGCATACATTTTTTGAAAGAGAATAAAAAGTCCAAATGAATTTTTTATTCTCTTTATATATTTAATTATTAAAATACTATCTAGTTTATAGCCATAATTGATAAATTATGTCAAATCCTTAACTCGCATAACACGTTTCACAAAATCGCCATATTTTTCTGTATCCAACTCTGTTTGTAACGTATACGAATCAAGTTCAGCTCCTAATGAAATATTTTGATCTGATTTATACTTCCGAATTTCATCAATCGCCTTTAACGCATTATCAAATCCATCAAGCGATACAGATTCTCCCGTTTTGAGTTCTTCTGGCCATACGGTGAGGTGAACACTCTTCTCTTGCCCTGCGGCATAAATAATCGAATATAATTCTTCGGTGACAAATGGCATAATCGGCGCGTATATTTTCAAGACACTCTCGAACACTGTATGTAATGTCCATAGTGCTGCTGTCTTTGATTGTTGATCCTCTCCAAAAATTCGATATTTTATAAATTCTATGTAGTAGTCAGCGAATTTTGACCAAAGAAATTGTTCCACTTCCTCTCGTGCGCGCGCATAGGTATACCCCTCGAAGGCATCAGTAACAATTTTTATTGTTTTATTCAGTTCTCGTATAATCCACGCATCTGCCGCCTCGAGTGTCGGTTCATGTGCGACATCATAGATAAAATCATTCCCCATAAGCGCAATAAACCTTCCAACGTTCCATAATTTAGTTGTTGTTCGTTTTCCTCGCTCAACCTCTTGTTCGCTAAATCGCAAATTTTGTCCAAGCGTTGCTCCTGTTGCCCAAAAACGAATTGGGTCCGCTCCGTATTGCTCAATCAATTTATCGGACGGGATATAATTCCCAAGCCTTTTAGAAAACTTTCTTCCTGTTTCATCAAGTCCATGACCTGAAATCATAACATCTCGAAATGGGATATCGCCAAAATTGTAATACGATTTTACGATAGAATAAAAATCCCACGTACGGATAATTTCAAACGCATTCGGTCGAAGCGTCGGTGGAAAAAGCGCATCATATGCTTCTTTATTATCAGAGACAAGCTCCCGAATAAGAAAAGGGGTACATGATGATGTTGCCCATGTATCCATAACATCAATCTCCGGAGTAAATTCTGTTCCGCCACATTTTGGACATTTCTCGATTGATGGTTTGCTTTCAGTCGGATAAACAGGTACTTCTTCTTTTTTTGCAAATACTGGTTCTTCACAATTCGCGCAGTACCATACAGGAAACGGCACTCCATAATATCGCTGTCGAGATATACACCAGTCCCATTTGAGAGACTCTACCCACAATTCATAATCGCGATATTTATACTCGGGGTACCATGTTACCTTTTTACCGAGTTCCAACCATGTTTCTTTTTTATCCGCTACTTTAATAAACCACTGACGGCTAAAGATAAACTCAACAGGAGTGCTGCACCGCTCATGTACATTCAAGACATGTGTAATCGATTCTTGTTTCACAAGCAACCCTGCTGTTTTCAAATCGGCAAGAATCTTTTTACGCGCATCTAAAAGAGAGAGCCCCGCATATGCTCCGCCAAACTCTTCTCCAAGTTTTCCGTCTTCGGTAACAAGAACGCGCGTTTCAAGCTTATCATCACGCCATTTTTCAACATCCTCTTGATCTCCCCATGTACAGACCATCATTAAACCGGTTCCCGTTTCGGTACTGACTTTATCGCTTGTTTTAATCGGAACACGATAACCGAGGAGCGGGACAACTGCTTCTTTTCCTATCAAATGTTGGTACCGTGTGTCTTTCGGATTTACATACAATGCCACACAGGCAGGAATTAATTCCGGACGAGTCGTCGCAATCAATAACTTTTCACCGTCAGGAGATGAAAAATGTATGTAATTCATATTCGAACTTTCTTCCTTGTCTTCCAAATCCGCTTGCGCAAGCGCTGTCTGACAAAACGGACACCATAAAATAGGAAGCTTACTTCTATAAAGACCACCCTTTTCATAAATATCAATAAGCGATTTTTGAGATACCGCAACTGCACGAGGAGAAATAGTACTATATGTTTTTGACCAGTCTACCGAAATTCCCAAATCATTCCACAATCCCTTATATGTCTTTGCTCCCTTCTCTGTTTCTTCAAGACATAATTTTATAAAATCAGGACGGCTTATTTTTGATTTATCGATATTATGTTTCTTCTCAACAAATCTCTCTGTCGGAAGGCCATTATCATCAAAGCCCATCGGATAGAAAACATTGTATCCGCGCATCCGTTTAAAACGGACAATAAATTCCGCCTGGGCATACGACATGATATGTCCCGCATGAAGGTGATCAGCCGACACATAGGGCGGCGGAGTATCGACACTATACATCGGTTTTTGCGGATCAAAAGAAAAATGGTAGACTCCCTTTTCTTCCCATTTTTTCTGCCACTTTGCCTCTGTTTCTGTACGTTTATACTTTTTTGGAAATTCGTTATTCATGTTCATTATTGTACTGAGTAAAAAATTAAAAGGCAAAGTTTTTGAAAATACAAATGAATAAAGAAAAACTCAAAGGTAAAAACGTAAAACTAAAAAATCATATTATTAATCAGCCGTGCATTATCGCTCTATTCGCAGAAAAAAACATACTAATGCAAAACTATTTTTAATTAAAATGCGACACATTTAGGAGCGGAATTGCCCGTCTGGTTAATAAACATTAAGTTCGCCAGCCGGCGAATTGTCATTCATTTGACATTCCCGCCCGCCCTGAATGCGGTACGTTCAGGCGGGTCAGCTTTAAAATTTGGTATTTTTTTATAATTGATGCTTCCTTACAAAAAATACCCCGTACTATAAAATACGGGGTATTGCGTTTCAGACTATGCTGAATACACCAAACTTGCGCCTGATAACATTCGCAGCTTCTCGTGCAGAAAAGTAATGACTTCTGAAAACATCCATACCGGAAATTTTGCCTCCCAAGGACTTATTTTGTGTTGTTCTTCCTGATGTTCCATCCCGAGAGACGATACAATCAAATTCAAAATATTCTGACTATCGGTAAGAATCAACACTTTCTTTCTGGAAAAATTGCCAACAACCTTAACAATGATAAATGCTTTTTGCTTTTTCTTCGTCTCTTTATAGAGAGAAGAAATTTTTCCACTCAAATCCTTATTTTGGCAGATACAAATTTTCACGGGTTTTTTTCTCCCGTTAAGCTCGTAAATTAAAGCTGCTTTGCCATCAGCAACTTTTTGAAACGATAGAGACGTTTTTTGGTTCACCATAAGTAATGTATTTAATTATTAAAGAGCAGAAAAGAATAGTTTCTCTACTCTATCTTTGTATGCTCTAACCTATCTCATTGAGATAGAAATTACAAGTATTTTTTATACACTATCCACACACTAACGAAATATTTATATTAGATGTATAATAAATATGTTATTATCCTTAAACAAAAATCCATTTAAAAAAATATGCCATCAGTTTGTTTTTATGTACATGTTCATCAACCATTTCGTATTCGAAGGACATCTCTCTTTGATATTGGCAATCATGCTCCTTACTTCGATGATGAGATGAACAAACGATACCTTGATCGTATTGTCCAAAAAAGTTATTTACCGACAAACGCGGCATTACTTGATGCAATAAAAAAAACAAACGGAAAATTTAAAGTAAGTTTCAGTATTACAGGGACTATTCTTGAACAACTTGAGCAATATCATCCTGAAGTTATTGAGAGTTTTCAAAGATTGGTCAACACGGGGAACGCGGAGATTGTTGCCGAAACATATTATCATTCGTTGGCATTTTTATATTCCAAGGATGAATTTAAACGACAAGTTGAACTTCAACAAAAAAAACTGGAATCCCTGTTTAACGTAAAACCTACTGTTTTTCGTAATACAGAACTTATATATAGTAATGAGATAGCTCAACTGGTCGGAGAAATGGGATATAAAGGGATACTTGCTGAAGGGGCGGATCATGTTTTGGGATGGCGATCCCCCAATTTTGTATATCGATCACAAACATCACATGGTATGCCAATACTGCTGCGCAATTATCGATTAAGTGATGACATCGCATTTCGTTTTTCGAACAAAGAATGGGAATCGTGGCCACTGACAGCGGATAAATTCGCACAGTGGGTACATAAAGTAAACGGCTCCGGAGAAATTATCAATCTCTTCATGGATTATGAAACATTTGGGGAACATCAATGGGAGTCAACCGGTATCTTCGATTTTCTACGTGCCATGCCGCACGAAATCCTGCGACATCCGGATATGGATTTTAAAACAGTTTCGGAAATTGTTGAAAACTACCATCCTGTCGCCGATCTTGATATCCCCTACATTGTGACATGGGCGGATGTTGAGAGAGACCTCAGCGCATGGCTTGGTAACAGTATGCAGCAAAAAGCGATTAAACGACTGTATGAATTTGAAGAAGCCGTGATGACGTTGGGAGACGAAAAACTTCTTGATGCATGGCGTAAATTACAAACATCTGATCACTTCTATTATATGTGTACCAAATGGTTTTCTGATGGCGATGTTCATAAATATTTTAATCCGCACGAAAGTCCGTATGAATGTTTTATATCATTCATGAACATCATGAAAGATTTTGAAATTTACCTTGAGAAAAATATATCGGAGCTTGCAGAACGCTCACCACAAAAGAGTCGTAATACAATTCAAAACGCCCTATGCCAATTAAAAAAATCACTAAAAATCAAGAACAGGACAGCCCACTCGTAAAGACGTGTACATGCTGCGGTTTCTGGGTGAGAAATGGAGCCGTATTGTGTAGCTTGATAGAACTCCGAAATGAATTACAAACTATGTCAGCAGAAGATTTTGCCTATCATGTAACAGCGGAGAAAAATGATTTTATCGAATGGATCGATAAAACACTTCAAAATCCGAAGCTCGCAAAAACACTTGCAAAAGCAAAGACACAGCAAACATTCTTAAAAAAAATAGACGAATATATCGAAAGTCAAAAATAATAGTGCATTATGTCAAACGTACAACCACAAGCTGATTACCTATTCGAGACATCATGGGAAGTGTGTAATAAGGTAGGCGGTATTTATACCGTCCTAAAATCTAAAGCAGCTCAAACAGTAGAACGATATGCTGATAAATATTATCTTGTTGGTCCTTACTTCACAGACAAAGTAAAAGGAAATTTTCAAGAAGAAACACCCGAAGGAGCATTTAAACATGCCTTTGATACTCTGGCACAAGAAGGTATTATTTGTCATGTCGGTACATGGCTCATCGAAGGAGAACCACGTATTATTTTGATAGACTTCTCGAAATATTGGTATGCACTTGACGAGATTAAACGTCTCTTATGGGAATGGTATGGAATTGACTCATTACATGCACAAAACGATTTTAATGAGCCAATTTTATGGAGTTGGGCGGCAGGAAGATTGATCGAACTCTTGCATGAACATTTGGGAGGAAACGGGGCATCTCTTGTCGCACAATTCCACGAATGGCTAACAGGTAGCGGACTTTTATATTTGGAACATAAGAATATATCGGTTGGAACTGTCTTTACCACGCATGCAACCGTACTCGGAAGGACGCTCGCAGGAAATAATGTTCCCCTATATGATTTACTCCAAACAATCAATCCTGATACATCGGCGAAAGAATATGGTGTCATTTCAAAACATTTAATCGAAAAAAACGCAGCCCAAAAGGCAAATATTTTTACAACCGTCAGTCATGTGACTGCTATCGAAGCACAACACTTTCTTGGGAGAGAAGCTGATATTATCTTGCCAAACGGACTTGATATTGAAAAATTTCCAACATTGGACGAAATTGCGATTCAGCATCGTATTCAAAATCGCCGCATTCGTTCTTTTATACAGAAATACTTTTTCCCGTACTATTCTTTCGATTTATCAAAAACTCTGATTTACTTTACCGTTGGCAGATATGAATTTCATAACAAAGGTATTGATCTTTATATCAAAGCTCTCGGAGAACTCAATAAGAAACTTAAAATTGAGAAAGAAGATCAAACAATCGTTGCATTTATATGGGTACCGAGTTCAACGACCGGGATTCGTCCCGATGTTATTGCAACACATAATGCATATGAAGACATCACGGATTCTTATGAAGAAGTGACTGATGATATCAATGATAACATTGTTAATGCGCTGATTACTGAAGGACCTTTCAGTAAAGCAGCTATCTTTAAAAATATGCCTGAATTTATGCGAGAGATGAAACGTAAAACTATGCGTTTCCAAAGAGAAGGAGTCCCCCCCCTGACAACTCACACCTTGTCCTACCCTAACGACGCCATTATAAACGCATGTACGGAAGCGGGGCTTGGCAATCGAAAAAATGATTCTGTCAAAATCGTCTTCTTCCCTGAATACCTTACCGGCAACGATGGCATTCTCGACTTGAACTATTATGAGAGTATCCAAAGTGCAGACTTCGGCGTTTTTCCTTCGTTTTACGAACCATGGGGATACACTCCTCTTGAGGCGGCAGCTCTCGGTATACCATCAGTAACAACCGACCTCGCAGGATTTGGAAAATTCTTAAAAGAACAAGAGGAACCTCGAGAATTTCCAGGTGTGTATGTCCTCGAACGGTTCCAACGACCTGATCATGAAATCGTTCAGACACTATCTGCTATTCTCTTTCGTTTCTCACAATGCCCGCCACAAGATAGAGCAAAAGATAAAATCCACGCCAGAGAGATTGCCGCAGATGCGGACTGGAGCATCTTTATCAACAACTACGTCGAAGCACACAACAAAGCTCTGCTATAATAAATATAATTCAAATGAAAGTATTAATGTTCGGGTGGGAATTTCCACCGCACAATTCAGGAGGGCTCGGCACTGCATGCGAAGGTCTTGTCCGAGGCCTCTTAGCCAATGGTGTCTCTGTAACATTTGTACTCCCCAAAAAACTAAACTATGAAGATTGCGAGACTGAACAATTTAAAATGTTATTTGCAGATTCGGTGGATGATCCAATTATTGCAAAATTAAAAATCAGAACAATTGATTCCCCTCTTCGTCCGTATATTACATCACGAGCGTATCAAGAACTCATTGAGCAAGAACGTATCCGACTACGATTAAATGACGAAAATTCCTACTATAGTCCAGATCTCTTTGGAGAAGTGTTACGCTATGCAGCAATGGCACGAAAAATTGCTGTTATTGAAAATTTTGATGTCATTCATGCTCACGACTGGTTAAGCTTCCCTGCAGGGCTTGCTGCAAAACAAATTTCAGGGAAACCACTCATTTCACATGTTCATGCAACCGAGTTTGACCGCACAGGAGGACATGGTCTCCACGGCAGAGTCTATGAAGTGGAGAGAAAAGGCATTCACGATGCAGATGCGGTTATTGCGGTGAGTAACTTCACCAAAAACCAAATTATTAAAAACTATAGTGCTAGTCCTGAAAAAGTACATGTTGTTCATAATGCAGTTGAATATCACGATATTCTTACATCCGGCACCTTAGATGAAAAAATGGCAGGAATAAAAGCATCAGGTAAAAAGATTGTTCTATTTGTTGGTCGTATAACATTACAAAAAGGGCCGGACTATTTTCTTCGTGCAGCAAAACGAGTGATTGAACATTATCCGAACGTTATGTTCGTTATTGCCGGATCAGGAGATATGGAACGACAAATGATCGAAGATGCTGCGAGTCTCGACATTGCGGACAAAGTGATTTTTGCAGGATTCTTACGTGGGCAAGAACTCTCTCGAGCATACCGTATGGCAGATTTGTATGTTCTCCCCTCGGTATCTGAACCTTTTGGAATCACTCCTCTTGAATCAATGGCACATGAGACTCCCGTACTTGTTTCAAAACAATCAGGAGTCTCCGAAATTATTTCGCATGCACTCAAGGTTGATTTTTGGGACACTGATGAAATGGCAAACAAGATTGTGGCCGTTCTTGAAAATCCAGAACTGTACTATACGTTACGGGAAAATGGATTTGCCGAGGTAAAAAAATTCAGTTGGAAAAAAGCGGCTGAAAAATGTGTGGCACTTTATAAAAAAGTTTCTAACAAAAAAAAAGCATAAGGCATGCGGGTTACTCACTCTCATCCATATGGATCAATAACAAAAATCGTTTCACCTAATACTGGCATTCTCTTAACAAAAAATGGGGACTATTTTGCTGCGTTTCCTCATCCGCAAAGTCGCTATCAAGGATGGTTCGTCCATGTGAATGACACACTCATCAAAATCATAGATACTATACATCTTTCATCTGAAGAACCACGTGAAGTCCAAAATTTATTTTCTCATATCAATCGAGTGCATACTGATATAACCGAAACGTTTTTTTTACCTGATTCACATACACTCTTGTACGCTATTTCAGAAAAACGAACAATACAATTTTCTTTTGATATACGCCCTGCATACAGTTCTCCTGATGTAGGGAGGACTCATATCCATTATCATGACAAAAATACGTATGTACTTGAATATCGGTATCAAAATGAACAGCCACTCTTTATTGCATTGTATGCAGATAGCACAGAATATATCCCAATCGATAAGTGGGAAGAAGTCTACTATCCACTCGATGAACAAAGACAATCATACCCTTCAAAACGATACGTCTATAACGGTATTGCACTTACCGCAAAACGCGTTTGTATCGGTATCGGATTCACGAGAGATGAAGCGGTCCAAAAAGCATTATCAGGATTTTCGGCACCCCCCCAAAAAACAAACCAAAACAATATTGAACAGATATCTATCCCTTCAAGCATCTCGAATACCGAAATCACTATGGCATATTATGCGGCACAACAAACCTTATATGATTTGCTCGTTACAGATATAAAAAAAACAGGGCTTTATGCCGGTCTGCCGTGGTTTTTTCAATTTTGGGCACGGGACGAACTTATTTCTCTACCGGAATTTTCTCCCGAAATACAAACACGTATCCTTGAAAAATATGTTCGAGACATGCCGCATGTGACTTCCCTCGCCTCGTCCGATGAATTAGGATGGTTGTTCCTACGGACATACGAGCATGCCCGAAAAGAAAATGTTTTTCACCTTCCGTTTTTTTTCCTTGATCCATATGCACAAAACGGTGTTTCTATAACATGGATGGATAGTCTCCCTGAAAGAAATGGGAGAAGAATTGAAACTATGGCGCTCGCACTTGCAATGTATAAAAATGCGTATCGAGTCACAAAGGATCTTGTCTATAAAAAACGAGAAGAAGAGCTGAAACGTTATGTCAGAAATACTCTATGGAACGGGTTAGTACTCCAAGATGGAGTCGACGATGCTACGATACGTCCTAATATTTTTATGGCTGCATATATTTACCCTGATCTCCTTAATAAAGATGAATGGCTTCGCTGCTTCGATACAGCTCTTGCCGCACTCTGGTTGCCATGGGGAGGCCTTACAACGATAGATAAGCACGATCATCGGTTTGTACGCACACATACGGGAGAAAATCCAGTAAGCTATCATAACGGAGATTCTTGGTTTTTTCTAAACAATATGGCAGCCCTTGTTATGCATCGCCTCGATGCTCATATGTTTCGCACCTATATTGACGCTATTGTCTCCGCAAGTGCGAACGAAATATTGTGGCATGGTATCGTTGGACGCCCTGCCGAAATCAGTTCTGCCGAGTCCCTCAGATCGGAAGGATGTTGGATGCAAGCGTGGAGTGCCGCTCTCTATATGGAACTTATCAATGAATTGACCTGCACTGCTATTGGTTAAAATGGAAATATGATGGCAAAAGGATGTGTTCGCTTTGTTTTTTATAAATAAGCGTATGCGAATAAGTATTCTCCACTTTTATAAGCGTCTTTAGATGAGAGGTATACACAACCGTTACGGGATCGTGTAATGCCTGCTCTGTTTGTACCATTTTTCCAATTGGCATATACATGTTCCATGAATAGTCAGGGACATTAACTAAACCAAAAGAGATTGCCCCTTCTTTTGCTCCTTGCCAAATTACTTTTACGCCTTTCGTCTGTTGTTCATATAATGCTTGCGGTCTCCCTAGAAAATCAATGCAATGCAGGACATGATTTACTCCCCCTACCGTAGAAAAAAGAATAATCAACCCTGCCGCAATCAAATGGACGAAATCTTTTTTACTATCTTTAATAAGTGGTCTCCGTTCAATAATCTTTGCAAAAAAAACAACAAAACCAACCGCCAAAAACGGAGAAAGAGTAAAGTAAAAAAGATCCTGTAAAACTTCCTGCATCCAATTAAATCCACCTACAAGATGTTGATACAATACCAACTCTACCGTTGGTATATAAAATACCAACAAAATCGCGAGTATCAACGGAACTGTTGCATATAGAAGCCCTCTTTCGATAGAAGTAAACCCTCCTTCTTCAAAAAAATGTTGTGTTGCCTCATCAAAATCAATCAACGGATTCGCTTCGCGCAGTGCACGTAAAAATGCGTTCATATTGACTGTACCAATAGTTTGCGAATTCCACACAATAAGGACTTTGTTCTTTTTATAGAGACAAAATGGTGCCCCTGCCTGAGTAGAAAACGATGCTTTGGTTGCTTCGTTCACATCAACAGAAAATCGTCTAAACCGACCGCCAGGTTCAATTATTCTTCCTGTCAGTATCCCATTTTTTTTCAAAGTAATAACAACCCAAAAATGTACCGCAATATGAAATAATAATGCACCGATAAAAATTGCAATGAAAACTATAATAAATAGAAAAAAAGGTTGCGATATATCGTTTTGAATAACAAATAAATTGATAAGTATCGCCGGGCCAATTGCAATCACGAGTGGGAACAAAACATATTTCAAAATACTATGAATAATGCATCCTCCCCTGGTTCGAAATATTATTATTTCTCTTGGCATTACTATTATGCGTTATCTTCTTCTATCCTTTTGACGCTTTCATAATATCGACAGTAGTCGCAGTAATCACTCCTCTGCGGTATCGTAGCACCCACAAGACACTCGTGGATATCATACAATATATCATCAATCCATGTTGTATCTCCTTGATACGGAAGCACTTGTATATCAAACTCAAGTTTTGCATCAAATGCCTCTTTGTCCGTATCACCGTTACAGTATACAAAATAACCAGTATCACAAACAGTAAACCCGTTTTGACGGAATAACCACTGATACACTTCCATCTGTCGTTTATAGCTCATTTGCCATGGGGCATCAATAGTGATTTCTCCATTTTTACTCGTCGACTTATAATCAACGACAATAAGCTCTTGCCGTGGAGTAACCCAAATATCATCAATCGCGCCTGTAACGATTAAATTCGTTTCTTTATGGAGATACTGTATCCCTTTAAAGTTCTCACGCCATTCATTCATTTTCGCATGCTGGAATGGCACTGCATCAATACCATATGTTTCAAATAGCGGATGTGCGCTTTGTGCCGCGCGATGAATATCAAATTCTTTCTTTAACAACGCATCAACGGCAGAATTCAAATTAAACGGAAAGCCGGGAGGACGCCCAACACCCAACCGTCTATCCAAGTAAAAACATCGTGGACACTCTATAAATAAATCGATTTTTGAACGACTGATTTTGAACGGTTCATCGCTGATAGGATCATAAAGATTTTTAGATCGTTGAGGATTGTAATATTCCGACATAGTATACTTGTATTGTAAATCTATTTTAGATATTCCTCCAGTCAAAAAAAACAAAAAAGCCCTTGATTTATTTCGAAGGCTTTTTTGTCGTATATTATTATCAATGACAAGCTTTGTATCTACACAAGCATTTGTTTTATCCACGCATGCCAACTCTTTTGATAAAAAAACGTTTCAAAAGGACGAAGATAAAACTTTACCGTATTCCACAAATATCACTTGATACATTGATATATTTCTTATCGACCTTTCATTAGTTAATACGTCACCGTTCAACTCTCCCTTTCACGACACTGCCGTTTACTGATGTAGTGCAGTCGCTTGCTCAATACGAAAGCCCCTGCCATCCCATGGTCTAATTTCACGAGCAATAAATATTATATCATTGATCCATTCTCCTATTACCTTAACCTCATCGCCTTTCTCTATTACAAAACTTCCTTCCGCTTCAATTTCCGGATAGTGCACGAGCCACAAATTACCCTTAAAATCTTCTAACTCAAATTGCGTATCAGCATGTAGTTCACGAATTACACCTGATAGTAAACCTTTATCAGGATGCATCCATACATCTTTTTTATGAATAACGATATATTGATAGTATGGTATACTTGCCATAAAAATCGAATCAATACCTTCTCCAGCGCCTAAAATATAGCTAATTCCACCTACGATCAAACATGCCGCAATACCGATAAACACAACGGGACATACTTGGTAACGATAGCCTGTTCTCGTATGACGAAAATTGTAGTACGCAACACCAAAGAAAATACCTATAATCATAAACCAAAAATAAGGAAGACTAAGGAATGTCGCTTCAACGAGGCTCGGATGCAAATAACGATGAGCCGCCCAATCGAAATCAACAAAAAGAAAAATTAAAACACCGACAGCAATACCGCTTATTATGACCGTGGTACAAAAAAATAGCCATATAATACTTCTCCGCATAAGAAACTTCCATCGTGGCGTTGGCGAAATTCCTTTATTTTGTATCTCTTTATATATCTTTTCACTAATCATAGTTATGGCGAAACATATACGCTATAATTTCTTGTTCTCTCTGCGACTGCATTTCCTTTTTTAACCGTTCTTTTGCTCGATTGATAAGTGTCGCAATCGTACCTTCAGGCTTTTCTAAAATATCAGCCATCTCATGATAATTTTTATCTTCAATGAACCGTAGGATAAGTACGTCCCTATATTTTTCATCAAGTCTACTGATTGCATCACGAACAATTTCCCCTGCAGATGCACGATCAATATTCTCAAGCATATCATCGTCAGCGGAAATCTTTTCTAAAAGAAAATCATTATCTTCTACACACACAGTTGCAGGACGCGCAGAGCGTTTCCTAAAATCACTAATCGTCTCGTTTCTTGTAATACGATATATCCATGAAGAAAAAGAAAACGTTGCATCAAAGTCATTCAGATTCTTATATACCTTAATAAATACCTCTTGTAATATGTCTTCCGCATCTTCCTGCCCTAATCCAGAAAGACGGATAATATACCGCATTAGTTTCTTTTCATATCTCTTCATGAGGTACAGATAATACGCCGACTCTACCAAAGCAAGTTTAACAATTTCTTCATCTGACTTTTCATTGCAGTCTTTAGATCTCTGTAACATTATTATACTGTTTACTATTTATACGAAAATCCGTCTTCTTTCTTTTCAGTCACATATCAAAAGCGAAAGAAGATCGTCCCTCCCGATATGTTTTTTTGCCGAATATAATACCACAGAGACACCTCCCGCCTCTTTTTGTATCAAAGTACGTTTTTGTTGCCGTTCCTTTTGATTTAATCTATCAACTTTATTGGCAACGATAACCATATTATATGAATGTTCAGAAAGCATCCTAACCATTTCCTTATCACTAGCAGTCAACCCAGCTTGTATATCGATAATAAGTACTACTACAAAAGGTTTCACGCCCGAACAAAAAAGATACCATAGAATAAGCTTCTGTAACGTCTCACGCTGCTTTAAAGAAAGTCTCGCATACCCATATCCAGGTAAATCAACAAAATAAAACTTTTTATCTATAAGAAAAAAATTAAGTTGCTGCGTTTTCCCCGGTACGGAACTCGATTTCACCAAGTCTCTTTTACGTGTCAAGGAATTAATAACACTTGATTTCCCAACATTTGATCGCCCGGTAAAAACTATATGCCGTTTATCATCCTGTAAGATAATATCTGTACCAGTAATCCCTTTTATAAATTCTGCCGATTGTATAATATTTTTCATCTGTTTCCTTTCTATAATCATAATATACGGATAAATAGAAAAATGCCATTTCGGGTGAAATGGCACTTGTGTATATTCTTATGAAGAATATCTAAACGAAAGAAGACAGCGAGAGCCAGAACAAAGTATTACAGTTAATGCAAAAACGGTGTGTTGAATCTCGCTTCAGACAAAAACAGGGGAGGATAAAGGGATCTTCGGGACCACATGATCCACTCTTTATCTCGTCATTGACAACAATGTGCTCTGCCGCCTTCTCTCTTGATTTTTTAAAAACTCAAGGTACTTCATTAAGTAAAGTATATTTTGATTATTTTGTCAAGGGATAATTGTAAATGAGTTCGGAGTATGTTCAGAAGAGAGAGAGCTTGCCACTACACGATCAATAGTAGCACCAATTGGCCCTCTTTTACACCAGATAAGGAATACCCTCATCGCACGCTCATCTCCATGCGCCTCAATCATCACTGATCCGTCCGGCTTATTTCGTATCAAACCGGTTATACCAAGCTGTTCAGCCTTTCGTTTTGTCTGTATCCGAAACGATACATCTTGTACCGTTCCATTAATAACTATTTTACGATGAACCATTTTTCTTATATTACTCCAATATAAGGCAAGAGTCACTATCCGATAGACAGACACAATAAAAACAATAAAGTTTTTAAAAAATTATTTTTCTCTTGCCGTCTTTTGAAATCAGATCATATATTCAATTGCCATACGGTATACGTTAAATACGTAGCAAAAACAACCCATCCTACATACGGTAATAGAAGAAAAGCCGCTTTACGAGAAATCGGCCATAGGAGTACCATCAACGTTAACGTGATCAAACCAAGTATCGCCGCTTCAAACGTTGCGATATCTAAAAAATGTTTTCCAAAAAATATATGACTCCACATGATATTGAAAACAGCATTCATGCAAAATAAAAAAATAACGAAAAAGAACCGTGTACTCCCCGATCTCTTGTCCCATACGATAATCGCTGAAATAGTCGTAAGAATAAAGATAAAAATCCATACGGAACTAATTATCCATCCCTGAGGAGTCCACGATGGAAGAATCAATGTTTTATACCACCCCATTCCTGCGCTGGTAATATATCTTCCTATCATCGCTGTAAGAAACGCGATTGAACAAATAACAAAATAATGCCGTTTCATAGTACTACCACTTAATAATAACTAACTTCGAATAATAAAGGAATTATATACTGTTATTCCAGAAAGACCTCAATCTCACTCACTTTACGCAATTTATCGATTAAAACTATAACCGCCTGTTGCAACCTTGTTTCCTCAAGTTGGCTCACCAATTCATCCTGCACCTCTTCAAATGGCGGAGCATCTTTCATCTCCGCAGTGTAATTTTTGTACACGGCATAAATATCATCTTCTGAAAGTTGAATGTCTTCAGGATCAATAGAATTTTCAATATATTGTTGGATACGCAATCGATCAGCTATTTCTTTCCTTAAATCCTCACGTGTCATGCCTTGCGCAAACAATGCGTCAATAAGGGCCACGTCATCGTTATCAAACTCCGCCCGAACCTGATTATACCCTTCTTCAATATCGTCCTCCGAGACCGGCATGTCCGCCTGCTCCGCCTCTTGCTCCAAGAGCAATTCCCCTATCATTGCTTCCAATACATGATCTTCGATAGATCTACGTACTTCGTCATCATCAATATTGGCGCCTTGATCTTGATATGCCGTTTGCGTTTGATTGATTCTTATTTCAAATTCTTGACGCGGGATAACTTCTCCATTTACTAACGCGATAATATCTGATGGAGAGAATTCTTCATTCCCATCTTCTGTGTAAGTCATATACAAACAATAACATATTTATTTTAAATAAAAAATACTTATTCAACGAAATCTTTTCATAATAACTTCTATATTAAAAAAAGTATTGACATATCTTCCTTAATAAGTATTATTCGATACAATAAATAGAAATTTATGTTGAGTGGAGAAGACGATAATAAACGTATTTTGGTAAACGCTTCGGCAAGAAGTGTTTTTGGCGTTTTACGGGAAACTAAAAAGTTTTACCTCAACCATTTTGCACAAAAATGGCATGTCCAAAAAACACAACTACACAACACTATCTTGGAACGCACATCATTGCGGAATTTTTTGGTTGTGACCACCTCAACAATCTCCCTATAGTTAAAAAAGCACTTATCGATGCAGCTCATGTATGCGGTGCAACGATTTTAGGAACACATTTTCATACGTTTGATCCTCAAGGCCTTACCGGTTATGTTTTACTTGCCGAGTCTCATATTTCCGTTCACACATGGCCGGAATTCGGGTATGCGGCTGTTGATGTCTATACATGCGGTCTCATGCAAACACATAAAGCCGTAGAACATCTGCAAAAAGTTTTCAATGCTGAACACGTCGATTCACAAAAAATTATGCGCGGAAATACAAATAATCTTCCTATAAACACAACTTTTCGATACGCACCACATACCGCAACTATCAAAAAAAACATTCCATCACAAATATGACATATCCAATAAAAGAGCTTCGTGCACTGTACACACGATTTATAAAATTTTCTGAGAGCCAAGGAATGCAGGATGCTTCCACGTTATCAAATGTTGATATAGAAAAAATTAGCGCTGCAGAAATTAAAACGGTTATTTCCATATATCGCCGAATGTCTTTCTTCTCATTTTTACGTGTTTTGAAATACTTTGCGCACTCAGAAAAAGTATTCGATATATTACCTAAAATACACGATTTGTACGCTATTTTGATATTCGTAGAATTTCTTACAAAAGAGAATATAATCACCGTAACATCAAATGGATCCATTACTTTCAATAAATATGAATGGAAAGACATATTACCAAGACCACAAACGGAAAAAGAAATAGCAAAAGTAATCGGTAAAAAACTTGGAATAAAAATATCCATGAAAAATCCCGTAACCGACCTTTTTTCTCAAATGGGGTTTTCCATGAAAACTGACTTTGATCAAGCACCGATATCACAAAAATCTGCGTTTTTTGTAATTCATAAAATTCTTGAGCATCTTCCACTCTCTCGTACATTCCTGTTCGTAGGTGATGATGACTTTATGTCCATTCTTTTAAGTTTGGTCGATCCTTCAATTGAGTCAGTTGTTATCGATGCTGACAAAAGTTTGCTGCACGCTATACAACACTGTGCACAAAAAAACGACCTTCGCATAAGAACAAAATGTTTCGATATTCTTAACCCAAAGAAAGTAGCGGGAAATTTTACGGGATTTTTATGCAACCCACCATATACAGAGAAAGGAGCTACCATCTTTATGCAATATGGGCTCCAACATCTCGGGAAAGACGGAGGATTTGCGTTTCTCGAACATGGCAATGATGGTGTCGGGAATCGATATCTTTTTTTACAAAAATTCTTCTCAGAAAAACAACTTATTACTGAAGAAATTATCCAAAAAAAAATTACCTATCCACATATAGGTCTTTATGAGGATTACGAAGTGACTAATAACCGTCTTGCAAAATTTATTGATCCCCGTGTTATCGCAAAACAACCGGAGCTTGCTGCCGCTCTTTATATATTCAACTATGTGCCATTCCCTATAAAACAAGGACAGACGAAACAATCTATTTATTCGTATCTCTAGTAATAAAAAAGTGATCAACAAAAAAGCAGGAGTTTTATATCCCTGCTTTTTTTGCAACACAGTCGATGATTAAAACCTCATTGCCCCTCACTGGCATTTGTGGATTTCTCCATCTTTGGTTTCATAATAACTGTGTCTTTGTTAAAAACAGTATTCTCCTTACCGACCGAACAATATAATATATTTCTCATAGAATGCTATCATTTTTTATTCGTACCTCAATGCCTCAATGGGATCCATTTTAGCCGCCCTACGTGCCGGATAATACCCGAAAACTATCCCAACACCTGCCGCAACACCAACGGCAAGAATGATGGAAGAAAGTGTCACAACCGTTTGCAATGGTGAAAACGTACTGATTAACAAAGAAACTCCCCAACCGAGCATAATCCCGATTACTCCACCAATAAATGTAAGAGTTACAGATTCCGCTAAAAATTGATTACTAATATCTCTGTTTTTTGCCCCTAATGATTTTCGTAGCCCTATCTCACGTGTCCGTTCCGTAACAGTCGTAAGCATCATATTCATGATGCCGATTCCACCGACCAACAAAGATATCCCTGCAATGGCCCCTAAAAGCAATGTCATAGTCCCTGTAACTGAAGACATAGTGTTCAAAATATCGGCTTGATTCATAACAGAAAAATCTGCGGATGTAACATCAGCAATATTGTGTCGGACAAGCAGAAGAGAGGTTGTCGCCTCTTGGACGGTAGTCATCATATTTTTATCCGCAACCTGAATGTTTATCGTACTCACCGCACTGTTCCCTGTAAAATATTGTTGCGCAGTAGTTATGGGGATATAGATCAGGTCATCTGCGCTCATAAATCCCGTTCCTCCTTTCACTTCGGTAACACCAATAACGGTAAACTGTTGATCGCCAATATGAACTCGTTCCCCAACAGGACTGATCCCTTCTCCGAAAAGGGTTGTACTCGTTTCAGGACCAAGAATCGCAACTTTGGATCTACGAGAAATATTTTGTTCGTTAATCAAGTTTCCTTCTGACAAAAGGACATTTTTTACTGCAAAATAATTCTCATCAATACCATATATATTTGTATTGGTATTTTCTCCGCCAGCAATGACTTGTTCACGAGAACTTGTTGATGGTGCAACAGCGGTAATACCTTCTATGTCGGTTCGTATAGCATCCGAATCCTCACGTGTCAGAGTTGTAGCCGAGCCAGTGCCGCCACGGGCTCCTGAACCAATATTTCGTTGTGATCCTGGCATGACCATAAGTAAATTAGTACCCAATGATTCTATATTCGAAGTTATCTGCGCACTCGCACCTTGTCCGATCGATGTTAAAGAGATAACAGATCCGATACCGATAACGATACCTAAAATCGTCAAAGCGGAACGTCCTTTGTTCGACGAAAGTGAAAAAAATGTTTCTTGTATGAGATCAGAAAATAGCATGGTTATTTTTCTTTTAGAAATCTTTTACTCTCTTTATCAGAGACGATACACCCATCCCTTATTTCGATGATTCTATCCGCATGTTCTGCGACATATCTCTCATGAGTAATAAGAATAATTGTATGTCCCTCTTTTTTGTTCAATTCCTTGAATGTTGAAAGAACAATATCGCCTGTTTTGGAATCTAAATTTCCTGTCGGCTCGTCAGCCAAAACAATATCAGGTTCATTTACAAGAGCTCGTGCTATCGCAACACGTTGCATTTGTCCTCCAGAAAGTTGATTTGAAAGATGATACCACCTATCCTCCGGCAATCCAGCCGCCGTTAAAGCCTTCTTCGCTTTCTCTTCCCGTTCATTTTTTGATGTATGTGTATCGTAAACCAATGGAAGCAATACGTTACGAAGAACAGTCGAGCGTGATAATAAATTGAACGATTGAAAGACAAAACCAATTTTTTCAGACCGAATTTCAGCAAGCTTGCCAGCTGACAGACTCATCATATTCTCACCGTTTAAAAAGTATGTGCCACTTGTTGGTTTATCAAGTGCCCCCAGAATATGCATCAGTGTTGATTTCCCAGAACCGGATGGACCTGTTATCGCAATGAATTCTCCTTTTTCTATATCGAAGTTGACGTTTTTTAATACAGCGAGATCATCCCCTCCGCCTTTATAAACTTTCGATATATTTTTACACGAAATCATACCCATGGTTATCGTGACAACATACGCATCTGTCTCACCGCATCGCCGCTTTCCGCAGGAGCTCTTTGAGTACTTCCTCCTATACTACTCTGCTGCGTACTGCTCGACGGTGCGGCAGCGGAACTCCCTGAAGCAATCGTCTGTACAATAACCTCTTCGCCTTCCGTAAGTCCACTCACGATTTCTACCATCGTATCATTACTGATACCTGTCGTAACCTCCTTTGTCACAGGGGAACCGTTTTCTAACACCTGTACCGTCGATTGCCGACGGACAGTTTTTACTGCACTCAACGGAACTATAATTACGTCACTTTTCGAATCCGTTATAATCGTAACATCAGTACTCATCCCCGGTTTTATTTGTTCATTATTCTTATCGAACATAATCTTCACCCCATAGCTGACAACCCCTTGTGAGACGCTCCCAGCAATATCAACCTCTGCCACCTCTCCTGATACACTCGTATGTTCCACTGCCGAAAACTCCATCACTGCTTTTTGCCCGACTTGCACATGTGCGACATCAACTTCGTTCAACGTAATCTCTGCCATCTGCTGATGCCCGATTAATGAAGCTATAATTGTCCCTGAAGATGCTTCATCACCTTTTTTGATATCTGCCGCCGCAATAATGCCATCAAATGGGGCATATATATAATGATCATCCAACGCTTGTTGCGCAGTTGTAAGAGCACTCCTTCTTTGGTCAACTGACAACTGCTTTGTTTTTATATCAACCTCACTAGGACCACCTATAAGATCCATCGCCTTATCTTCTTTTGCTTTGAGATCACGCTCTGATTGTGCAAGTTGCAATGGGTTTAATGTCGCTATTTTCTGGATATCAACTTCTGCCGCTACAGCACTGTCCTTGCTATTCTGAATAGTCTGTCCAATACTTGTGAGAGTCGAAAAGTGACTATTGGTCTGTGATGTATAAGTGCTCAATCTCGCTCGATACGTGTTTACCGTCGTATAGACACGAAGATTATGGTCAGTACAATAAGAAACCCAATAATCAAACATATTCGTAGTAGCCTTCAGTGTATCCGACAATCCCTTCGTCATCGTTATTGTATTCATAAGAACATTCTCTATGTTCGCATGATCAGATGTCCGGTCAATAGTCTTATAGGCGCTGAATGATGCATCATACGAACCTTTCATTACTGTATAACTATCCTGTGCTATATCGATCAGATTTGCTTCTGTTTGATGTTCTTCCCAATTATTCGAAGAGATAACTGTCAAAAGAGCACCTGCGTTTGTACTTGAATTCGCGGCAACCTCGTTTTGGGATATGCCATTGCTGAATAATATATCATGCACATCTGTTACAACATCCGGAATATCTAAAAATGCATTAACCAAATCGGTATATGCATCACTATATGCCTTTGCAAGCGTTTCATTCGCTTTCCGTAAAGTATTTTCAGCACTTGTTTGATCACTCACTTGCTGCAATTTTAACTTCTCGAGTGAATATTTAGCATCCTCTACATCGTTCTGTGCTTGTGTAATAGATGTTTTATCCGTCAGTAATTCTTGCAAATCAAGCTCCGCTGTTTCAAGACTGATTTTTGCCTCGCTTACTGTATTTAATGCATCTCTTGTGTCAAGTTTTGCAATAAGGTCACCTTCTTTCACCGTATCACCAACTCCGAATTTGACCGAAACAACCGTTCCCGATACTTTCGGCTTAAGATCAATCGCGTCAGAGGCAGAGACTTGTCCTGCCCCGCTGATGGATGACATAATAACTCCTCGAGTCGCAGTCTTGGTAATATACTGCGCTACTGTTGCCGACCCACCGATGTATTGATATCCAAAATATCCGCCGACAACGATGACGCCGACAATAATTCCCGATACAATTTTTCTCCTTATGACAAATTCCTTTATGCCACTTATCACCTTCATTATTTTTTCCATAGATACCTATGCTTTATTTTATACAAATATTCTTCTCGTGCACACAATTGCCATGCACCTCTTTATATTACTATATTAGTACACCCTAACACACATCCATATTTCACTCATAAAAAGCATCTACCACTATAATCTATAATCAAAAGAGAGAAATCTACCGTTTTGGGGCAAATGCAGAACCTTGCTCAAAAAATTCCCTCATATTCGATTGATCAGTAAGTGTAAACTGATGCTGATCGTATAATCCTTTCTCCTCTCCTCCACTCATTTCTTCTCGCGGCATCATCATACTTTCAGATTTTCTTTCTTCACGAATATTGAACCGTCGTCGCATACCTCGTTGCAACATTTCTGGTATTTCCTCTCCACCGATTCGTAATTTATATGCGATAAAAATATCATCTTCCCATTCACCAATCGCAACTATAAATTCACCTTCAGTAAAAACAGTTTCTTTTTGATACTCCGCGGTACGTATATCGACTTTATATTCTCCATGAGGAGTACGAATTTGCAAATATCCTTCTTCGATTGTTTGTATTTGCCCCGCAATACCGCCCCTACGTTTTTGCATACCATGATTAAAGAACGGTTTAAACATCGCATACGGGCCGCCAGACTCAAACGCTCGTTTTTCAATCTCACGCGAAACATTGGTATATACTAAAGCACTTCCACTCAACATAATAAAAATAATCAATCCTGTCGCCAGATACCCAAAAGATTTCTTATATGCCATATCACTCTTCTTTATCAAATAGCCAGCAAAAAGTATTATAAATACGAACCCAATAACTAAAAGATACGGGAATGACTCAAGGAAGGCCATAATACCTGAACTGCCAAAACTCAAATATTCAAGATTATCTGTCGCACGCATATAAAACAGTGTAAAATTGAAAAACAGTATCCCCAGAACGATACTTAAAAAAAGTGCGCTGCCAAAGCCAAGTGACTCCGCAAGAAAAAGATATTTCGAACGCACCGTTATCCTCCCATTTCTGATTTGGGCCATTATTTTATCTTCTACTTTTTCTTTTTGTTCCTCCATGTTTTATACTTTCTTTTCAAGATTATATTTTAATACCTGTTTCCCTCTCGAAATATAGGTACCAACAGTATTCTTGGGAATACGAAGTATATCACTTATCTCTTCATATGATCGATCATCAAAATAAAAAAGCATAAGCGGCTCACGGTACCGTAAATCGACATTACGTAGTGCTTCAATAAGATGTTTCTTCGTTATTTTCTTGTCGATGTCGCCTTCGATATCAATATCGGTTCTTATAAGTTTATACTCAACATCGTCCAGTAAAATTTCAGTCCGCGTGTTCTTGCGCAAACTGTTAACCGCCTCATTATGTGCAATACGATAAAGCCACGAAGAAAACTTTAACCCTGTATTGAATCCATAAAGGTTCTTATACGCCTTAATAAATACGTCTTGCAACACATCATTCCGTTCGTCCGGATCAGAAATAAATTTCCGCAAGTAACGCAAAAGCTTTTCTTTATAGCGACGAATAATCTCGCTGTATAATTCTTTATCGCTTTCCCGAACAAGTACAACAAGCTCTTCGTCTGATAGATTGGTCTTCTCTTGTTCTGTCATGATACTCACTATATTACGTACGTTTCCGTACGTGTATATTTTCATATTAACACCCTTTTCCATGTAATAAAAAACAGGGGCGCGCACCCCTGTTTTTTTTTAAACCGCATTAAGCGGATTTTCTTAGAACCGGCGTTGTTCTCTTCGTGGTCCACGTGACATACCCGCTTCTTTAGGGCGTGCCTCGTTTACAGTAAGAGGGCGGTCTGAGAGTTCCATGCCGTTCATCTCTGAGATAGCATTATCTGCATCTCCATCATTGACGAACGTAACGAAACCAAAACCTTTCGGTCGGCCAGTCGCTTTATCGGTGATGATCACCGCATCTTCGATTTCACCAAACTTTGCGAATGCATCTTTCAATTCATTCTCAGAAAGGTTCCAGGAAATATTTCCTACGTACAATTTTTTTGCCATACTCTTTCGAAATTATAACGACCTTACTAATATTTATAAGTTTTCTTTTGGTCGGTATATGTGAGAGTATCGCAGTAATTGCGCGTATCACTTCAGCTCCCGAAACCCATAACCATAGCAAAACTTACTATGAATTATAGTACCAGAATTACAGAAAAATGCAAGCGGT
Source organism: bacterium (assembly GCA_043808035.1). Classification (GTDB taxonomy): domain Bacteria; phylum Patescibacteriota; class Minisyncoccia; order UBA6257; family Colwellbacteraceae; genus JAZDFH01. Next base: position 26,506 of record JAZDFH010000036.1, read on the forward strand.
AATGCTAATTCTTCTTTTAGTTCACCCGAACTACAGCTTTCATCTTTCCCCCAATACTCAATTCCGAACACAATAATAAAACGATATTTTTCATTTAAATCAAAGTGGCAAGAATCTGCGTCAAAACAAAAAAACCATAAATACCGATTAAAATCATGCCTTCCCGAGCCGTCAATTCTTTGTTACTACGATAAAATACAAAAAGCGTAATAAGCAATCCTGCCACAATAACTGCGAACGAGTAATATGATGCGTCTCGTACTACGGGGAATTCCTGCGTGATGGCAAGTACCCCCAAAATCATAACATTAGCCATACCGGACCCAAGAAGATTGCTGATCGCAAGTTCTTTCGAATGACTTTTCCACGCACGGAACGTTACAATAATTTCAGGGAAATTCGTGCCGATTGCAAAAAATATAAGACCCATAACAAATGGCGAAATCGGTAACTGGACTAAAATCGGCTTTATAATATCAACGATAAAATTTGCAATAATAAGTACCAAGATAATACCGACCGAAAACAACATAAAATCCTTCATAATTGCATGTCGATGAATATCTTGTGTTGTTGTCCGTACATCACGTTTATGTTCATAAAGAACAAAAAGCAGTCCAAAATAAGCAGCGGCGATAACAATACCATCAATCATGCCGAGTTTACCATCCAAACTTAACAGAACGGGAAGGGCTAAAAAAATAAGAATAAGGGCAAACCGTTTTACGCTTTCCCCCATCTCGATACGTCGATTTAATAACAAACTTACTCCCAAAATCAATCCATACAATGTCAACAATCCTCCCAATAAATTGCCAAATGCGACGGAAGGGATACCGTCAATAACCGCATTAATACCAATTGCGAATTCCGGCAATGAAGTAAAAAATCCTAAAATGAGCCCTAAAAAAAATACACCGACGCCAAGTTTCTCAGCAATCTGTCGGATATGATAGATAGCTAAATCCGCAGCTTTTCCTAAAAACCAAAACAACGACAAAACAGCAAATAGGGTAATTACTATAGTATTCATATACTTTTAACAGAATACCAGAATATCAGAACTTCGCCAACAAGAGCGTTGTAGATAGAAAAAAAGGTTACCGAAATACTACCGAGTAGATAAGAAAACGGTTACCGTGTCGTCATATGAACATGATGACAAAAAAGAACATATTCAAGGAACACCTAACCGAATGGCTCAACGCCAAAGGGGAC
>JAZDFH010000037.1:0-4044 GCA_043808035.1 bacterium
CTCGTAATGTGATTATCGTTCATTGTTATTGTCATTAATACTCATGGTATGATAATCACCCAGCAAAAAGGAGCTTTCAGCTCCTTTTTGTGTTGGAATGGGTTTTTATTTCAGGCTACTTGTGTGTTGGACAAGACTTAAAGTGTTGATTTTTTGGTATAATATATATTATGAATGAGGCTAGCCCACGGACGTTTTTTTTTCATAAAAAGAAGCGCGGTGGTTTTACAATTTTAGAGATATGCATCGTTGTTGGTGTGGCACTCATATTGTGTGGTGTCGGTATCGTTATTTTTAATTTATTTGGATCAGTTGAAGCAACTTTTGATGCGACACGTATTGCCGATATTCAAGCGTTAAATAGGGCATTGTTGTTATATCAAAAAGAAAAGAATACTGCATTTGGCGTCCCAATGACGGTCTATGTCTCTTTCCCTGATATATATATCCTGATTGTCGTTCATATTCTCTCCCTCCACTTCCTGAAGGATGGCGGTATGCGTGTGGATATCCGACATCATATCGAAATATCGATGGGTCAGGGTGGATACCGATAAATTTTTTACTCTTGTCTCAACGGCCGCTTGCTATGTTACCTATTGATCCAATTAACAGTAATGTTGGTGGACAGTTTTATACGTATGTCAGCGGGTGGGAGCTCACAGCTCCTTTAGGGACAAAGAGATATAGAAACGCTTACAGTGTTCAAGATGGTGGCATTTCTGCTGTTTCTTTCGAGTTTGGGGCCAACTTGCGTTTAACGCCGTTATCCGTTAAAGAATGCGGAAGAGATGAGTCTTTAATAGGATACTGGGGATTTGATGAAACTCCGAGTATGAAAGTGTACGATTATTCAGGGAATAATAATACTATGCTTTTGTTCAATAATCCAACGTGGTTGCCGACAGCAAAAATTGGAGGAGGATTATATTTCAATGGGATTGATCAGTATGGTATTGTTTCCGATTCGATAAGCATCGATACTATAACAAAAGAGGTTACACTTATGGCGTGGATACGACCGGATACGGGGACAGGATATACACGAGTAGTCCATAAATTTGCCGTTGACGAAAGTCAGATTCCTTATGAGCTTGTTCAATATACGGCAAGCCAGTATGTCCAGGCAGGCGTGGCAACAGAGAAGGGAAAAGTTTTTCAGAATACCTATGTCGGGAGTATATCACCCGAGCAATGGTATCATGTTGCGTTTACGTATGATGGAAGTAACGTTCAAGTGTATTTAAATGGACAATTGATTGAAGGGAAAAAACAAAAAGGTACTCTTTTATCGAATCTTGAAGTATTGTATTTCGCCCGTCGGTATTCTGAATACTTTCAAGGTGCAATTGATGAAGTTAGGTTATATAATAGGACGTTAAGTAAGGCGGAAATTCAAGCTTTGTATATAGGAACGAATAGGTATTAATGGTTCGACCTGGTCTACTATAAAAAGTCCGACGAGTTCGTTATCGTAGCAGAAAAGCATCGATTGCGCAGGGTCCCGCTCCTTGCGTTGCGAGTACAAGTCCTAACAAGGCAATCAATAATTCATATATCCCCGCCGAAAAGGATTTTGTCGTCAATATTTTATAGATTCCTATCATGAGGTATAAGAGAGCAATCATCAATCCGAACAATTGTGTTAAGAACCCGATTGAAATCAAAATACCAAAACAAATTTCGCAGATCAGACGGATCAATTGTATTTTACAACGAACAGAAGAATATTTTTTGCTACACTGTAGATGTTGTATGTTCGCTATGCTTGTGTCAATGATGCGGAGACCGATGAATAATCGTACGATTAGTAAGACAAACGGACCAGCAATAAAAAATATACGTAAGAGTGACATATTTTTTAACGAGTGACGCTTATTTGTTCTTCATTCTCGACTGAACATGCTTTGATGGCAATGCGACCATTTGCAGTTTTTTTGACAGAGTATTGTGTGCGAGCGGCTTCGCCTTCCGATGGATCAATGGGAATATCAACGATATATTTTGGTGTTAAATCGTTTATTAAATCTAAACACGCCGTGTCTGTCATTTCTCCTTCGATACCATTGACAGCATAATTCATTGTTACTGACGTAAGCTCTGGAGAATAGGATGAATCCGACGTTTCAAAAGTCGTTTGGTATTGAAAATATTGATTCTCGGGAACACTAAGAGTAATGGATGGAGGTGGGGTCAGACCTGTGTTTGTTAATTCAGTATAAGCACCTGTAAAATTTCCTGCGGTTGCACAATCCGCTTCCGCACAACTGCGTACTTTTATAGTTGTCTTCAGTGCGCCTCTTAAGTATATATTTTGGATCTCTGTGTCTGAAAGTGCATAATTAAACACTGCGAATTCGTCAAGTATGCCTGTATACGGTGTACTGTTACACGATGCATTTCGAGCGCCGATACAAAACGGGTTGGTGTTTGTGCCAATATCTCCTGTTTGATTTCGTCGATAAACTTCGACACCGTTTCGATACAGATATTGTCGGACATGATCGTATTTGACGCACATATGATACCAAGCGCCTGCCGTCACAGGAAATGATGTCCCACCATCCCATGCCCAGTGAGGTTGCCATGCATATTGTACATAGCCATTGAGGACACGGGCTTCATATAAGTTTTCTTTGTTTGAGATAATACGATCTGTTGTTGTTCCATCCCACATAAACCATGTACAAAACGTCCAATCACTTGTGCCTGGATTAAGGACATTCCCGAAGTTCAAAGCATCGTTCCCATCAAAACTTATACCGGTGTTCAATTTACCGGTAGCGCCGAGAGTCGCTCCTGTACGCCAGCCGTGATAATTGTTGCTTGATGTATCACATACGTCATCGCCGGTAGAACAGGTGCCATCGGTTATTTCGTTCATATGGAGTAAAAGCATATTGCCGCTCATATCCATATCTCCATTAAGATAGCCACTTTCTATACCACGATTATTGGGCAATTCTTTATAATTCGGTCTACTTGGAATCCATGTAAGCGTGCTCCATAATGAGGCGCCTGTTGCGTCTTTGATGCCAGAGGCATATCGTCCATAACCGTTTCCTTTGCCCAACGTGCTTAGTTCAACCCAATTGTTTAGTGAGTCATATTGTGTTTCCGGGTCAGCAGGTGGAAGTTGATAATAAATACCTTCATCAAATGAAGATTGGTTGTTGTCAGAGAAGAATCCGCTTGTCCCCTGGACTTCTCCACAAGAAACATCACAATTATCCGCAGCAGTCCCCATCATACGTATTTGTGTATCTATGCCTGCAGGGAAATTGCCATTATTATCAATCGAATATTGATATACCGCTTCAAGAAGTGCTTCTACATCCGCGCGACGTTGTGCGTTTCGTGCTTCCGCAAGTTGTTTCGCAGGATTAATTGCAATCACAACAACTCCCGCCAATATACCTATTGCCGCAACGACTAATAGGATTTCGAGCAAGGTGAAACCAGAAGTCTTTTTTATTGTTTGGTTGAAGTTTTTATACAAAAAAATCTGTTTTTATTTTACTGGTATTTTACCATAATAATTTGTTCTCCTCATTCCACAGTGTATGCTTGTACATTTGCGTTTTTTATACAGCGTATTATTTTGGTGAGAGATGATGTTTAAAAATGCATCGGAAAAGTCGAGACATATTGTATTTGTCAATTATTAATTGAGTTTAACGTGTCACGTTAATTGAAGCATTGTATTCAGGGCTACATGCTTCGATAGTAATTCTTCGGTTGTCTGTTTTTTTGACTGCGTAATATGTTTTTGTTGAATCTCCTCGTGAAGGGTCGTATGGAATATCTACGAGATATTTCTGGACGAGATATGGTGACAAATTAATACATGAGACATCAGTGAGTTCGCCTCCCGGAGAAGGGAGTGAATATGAAGTTGTCGTGGATTTCAAATATGGGGAAATAGTGTTCGATGTCGTCATGTTGTTGAAGAAGGCACGATATTGGAAGTATCGATTTTGTGGGACATTCGAAAGTGTGAGGGAGGGGGTGGTGAGCGAAGGACTGGTAAGTTCGGTGTAATAA
>JAZDFH010000038.1:0-13943 GCA_043808035.1 bacterium
ATCACATCTTTGCTTCGTTCGTCGCTTTTGTTAAACTTGAGTATACAAGACTTCATGACGGCGTATCGTGGTATGAACAAAAGGCGGTTTATGCCAGAATGGGGACGAGATTTGCGTTGAGTGCGTAAGTCCTAATAAAATCAAAATTCAAAATTGCAACTAAAAACTTAAAACTTCGAAAATACATCAAAACATTGGACTTATTTTTAAGTTTTGCGTTGAAGTTTTACGTTCTTACCTTTGCATTTTGAGTTCTTTATCATTCATTTGGAATTCCCGCCTGACTGAATACATCAATCGTTCGGGCGGGTGGATTTTGGCATTTGAAATTCGCTAACGGTGTTGTATATCGTCTGGAATAAAGAAAGCATTCACAGAGGCTCTTTACTACTACTACTACACTTATTATATAAGTTATAAGTGAGTCTTAGCGCGAAGCTAAGTTTTATAGCTTAAAAAATAATTTCGAACTAAATACAGTATGTATTTATATTTTTCTGCTAGCGGATTGTTCAATGCAATTACCTGTACCTTACTGGGATATTGGGTATATAAGAACAGTAAAGATAATAAAGTTAATCGTTTGTTTGCTTATCTGTGTTTTGGTTTTGCGGCATGGTCATGGCCTTATGTTATGTGGCCTCTTGCGAAGACGAGAGAAGATGTATTGTTTTGGTTCAGAGTGCTTCACTATGGAGCGATTTTTATTCCTGTTCTTTATTTCCATTTTGTATCTGCGTGGCTCGGTACTGATACAAAAGAAAAGAAGTGGCATATCATTCTTGGTTATTGTATAGGTATCTTTTTTTGTTTCTTTGTCTTTACCCCTCTTTTTATTAAAGATATGCAGCCTATATTTTCAATGAAATGGTGGGCTGTTCCGGGAGTGATATATTATTTTTATCTAATTTTTTTCTTTTTCTATTATATCTATGCATCAATTTATCTATTTTGGGGGTACCGAAAACTTGAAGGGGTAAAGAGAGTGCAGACAAAATTTATTTTGACCGGTATAGTTATTGCTATCGCTGCAGGATCAACGAACTATTTTCTTTTTTTCAAGATCAACATTCCACCGTATGGGAATATTTTGGCTTCTACTCATATCATTTTGGGTACGTATGCGATTTTAAAACATCACTTGTTTAATATAAAAGCAATTGCGGCAGAGTTTATAACGTTTATAATTTGGATCTTTCTTTTCTTTAGGATTATTGTTTCAGCGACACCGCAGGCTCGAATTATTGATAGTATTTTTTTCCTTCTTATAGTATTTTTTGGAGTTTTTCTTATTAAGAGTGTTAACCGCGAAGTTGAACAAAGAGAACAACTTGCTTATCTTAATACTGAATTAAAAAATCTAAACGAACACCTTGAGGACAAAGTGAAGGAACAAACACAGGAAATTCGTAAGGCGTATGAGGTTGAAAAGAAAGCTCGTCAAGATTTAGAAGAACTTGATAAAGCGAAGACAGATTTTATGCTTACCACCCAACATCACCTAAGGACTCCACTGACGGTAGTAAAAGGTGTTGCGAACATGTTAGTCGGGAAAAAAGAAGGAGATACGTATACAAAATTAGATACTACATTTATCGAGAAGCTTAACTCCGGAGCAAACAAATTAGTAAAGCTCATCAATGATTTTTTAGACATCTCCCAGATGGAGGTAGGGAAAAGCATATTGAACAAGCAACAAACATCAATACATCAACTCATAGATGAGACACAGGAAGAACTCTCCCACGAGATAGAGCAGAGACAACTGCATGTAGAGACAACATTCACAGAAGAAGCAAAAGAGACCACGTTATACATAGATCCAAAGAGATTCAGGGATGCGATATCAAACCTCATGGACAACGCAGTCAAGTATACTTCCAAAGATGGAACCATCACCATACACGGAGAAATAGCCCTTCACCCGATAGAGAAAACAAAGTTCTATAGACTTACCATTACAGACACGGGTATAGGGATAACAGAAGAAGAGAAAGGAAAAATATTCACGAGATCATTTGAACGAGGAACAAAAGCAAAAGAGATGAATGCCACGGGGCGTGGAATAGGACTTATGCTTACGAAGCAAATTATTGAGGTGCATGGTGGAACGATACATGCAGAGTCTGCAGGTAGAGACACGGGGAGTACGTTTGTGGTGGAGTTGCCCGTGGTTTAAAATATCAAAATTCAATCCACATCCCCCCGCTCGTATCGAACGCCAGCCCGACAGAAGACCTGTCGTTCTGATGGGGTACGTTCGGGCACGCCCGCCTGAATAACTGATGTATTCAGTCGGGCAGGAATTACAAATGAATATCAAATGATTTAATGCTGAAAAAGTACAATATCACGTTTTGGTATTCAGATTTTGGGATTCATTGGTCATTTCGTTCGCCAGTTGGCGAATTGAAATTTGACACTAATAATATCTTTCAGTTTTAGTTTTTGAGTTGCATTTTTGATTTTTGCGTTTTTAGTTCTTTCTCTCCCATATTCCTACTCAGCATGTAATATGTAATAATGAAGGCAATGGGAAGAAGGCTGAAACAAATAGGATATGGTTTTTTTTATGTGATTGTTTCCTGTGTTTTATCGATATGTTGCTATTTATTATTTTTTACGAAATATTCGACATGTTTTGACGGTATACAAAATCAACAAGAATTAGGGATTGATTGTGGAGGGTCTTGTATCGACTGCGAATTGAAAGTGGCGAAGATAGATATCTCCCAAGTTTATATTCTTTCTGCGGGAAAATATAAATCGACACTTGTTTTTGCAATAACGAATACGGCAAAAAAATATGGTGTCTATAGGTTCGATTATACACTTGATGTGTTTAGTCAATTCGAGACAAAATTAGCTGTATTCCAGGGCGTTTCTTCACTACTTCCAGGAGAAACAAAATATCTTGTCGTCCCTGGTATATCTCTCGACTCTAGAGATATTAAAAGAGCAACATGTACAACAACGAATGTGGAATGGAAAGAAAAAGATGCCTTACTTGGTTTTTCATTATCATCGGAAGCATTGAAAACACAAGTTTTCGTTGATGATATTGAAGTTTCAGGCATCGTGAAAAATGATGGTGCAACCGCGAGTGGGAAAATTAAGCTCACAGGGCTGCTTTTTGGGAGTGACGGAACACTTCTTGCCGCTTCTACAACAATAGTTGATGAAATTTCAGCTTATAATACTATGTCATTTACCATTTTTTTCCCAAAATTGACAGAAATCGTACAGCGTTTGGATTATTCAAAAACACAGATTTTTTATGAGATTGAAAGATTATGATTGGCAATTTGCTGGGTCTGCAGCGGTACTGTTAGGTGCTGGACTTTTAGTTCTTGCTTCAAGTAACCAGAGTCTTTTTTATAAACAATTAGTATGGATTGCTCTTGCAATCAGTATTTTTTGTAGTTTGTCATTTGTTAATATTCGATCCTTGCTGCGATATAGATGGATTATTCTCGGAATGTATCTTGTAACGCTCCTTATTGTTGTTCTTACTACATTTTTTGCTCCTATTGTTGCAGGGACACGTAGTTGGTTGGTACTAGGACCTATTCATATTCAGCCGTCTGAATTTATGAAGATAGCCCTCATTTTACTTTTAGCAAAATTTTTTTCGCGGAGGCATGTCACAATCGCTCATTGGAGTACTATCATTGTTTCTGCGGTATACGCTGCTATCCCTGGAGCTCTAATACTCATACAGCCAGACTTAGGAACGGCATTGGTCATTTTTGGTATTTGGTTTGGTTATTTACTAGTAAGTGAACTTCCACTTAAGCGAGTTGTAGTATTCGCTGTTATTTTTCTTATTATCGGATTGATTGGTTGGTATAATATAATGGAACCATATCAAAAAGAACGTATAAAAGCTCTGTTTAACCCTAATTATGACCCATTGGGAGTAAATTATAGTGTCATTCAATCGAGAATCGCAATTGGATCAGGAGGCTTTTTAGGAAAAGGCTTTGGTCAAGGCACACAGTTGCAGCTGGGATTTTTACCTGAATCTCAAACGGACTTTATTTTTTCGGCGTTTGTTGAGGAATGGGGATTTTTAGGAGGATGTATTGTCATAGGGGCGTTTGTTCTTTTTATACATAGAATACTTAGTCATGGATTGAAAAATAGTGACAATATTATTCGTTTGGTCTGTTTGGGGACAGCGATAATGTTGATCATTCATTTCGTTATCAATCTAGGGTCGGTACTTGGTCTTTTGCCTGTTATAGGGGTTAGTTTGCCGCTTATGAGTTATGGTGGATCTAATCTCTTGACAGTTGCGATACTCATAGGTATTATTTACCATACCGCAGGGAAGCGAGTAGGCTTTTGATGCAACGGAGAACTAAAGTAATAAGTGCCGTTTTTTTTGCTTTAATTTTGCTTGGGTTAATCCAGGCATTTTGGCAAAAACGCTTTACGTGGGAAGCGCAACCGGTACCTGCAAAAGAAACGATTCGTATTACTATCCCTGAAGGGTGGACAGTGCATCAAATCAGCGAAAAGCTTGTTGCAAATGGTGTTCTTGTAGGAGAAAGTTTGCCGCAGGAGTGGGAAGGGTATCTTTTCCCTGATACATATGATTTTTTTGTTCCTTCAAGTGTGGAAGAAGTGCGGATGAAATTCGCTATGGCATTTCAGGATAAGGTCTTACCACTGATTTCTGAAAGTGATAATTTGTACCGAATTTTGACTATAGCATCTCTTATTGAACGAGAGGTACCTGTTTCAGATGATCGTCCAATTATTGCAGGAATCATCGAAAAACGGATCAAAAGTGATATGAGATTGCAATTAGATGCGACGATTTGTTATTGTAAAGAGCCTGCACCATGCACGCCTATTCGGAAAGAAGATTTTGATCTTGATTCACCGTACAATACATATCGTTATAACGGATTGCCTCCGGGACCTATTGGAAATCCTGGTATAAATGCAATTGAAGCGGCACTTCATCCCCAAAAGTCTTCGTATTGGTTTTATATTTCCGATCCGAAGACAAAAAAAACAATTTTCGCAGTCGACCTTGACGAACATAATAAAAATATTGTTAACTACCTTAAGTAATTAAATGTCATAAGATAAAAACCCTTTTGCGCGAAAACGGGTTTTTGTTTTTTATTTATATTTATTTTATCATATATGTCGAAATTACCAATTAAGAATTTTTCATCACATCCTGGAGCATTAGTCGAACAACCACATTTGGCACGTCTCCAGATAGAAGCGTATGAGTGGTTTAAAGAGAAAGGTCTAAAAGAGTTATTCAAGGAAGTATCACCGATCCAAGATTATTCAGGGAAAGAACTCGAACTGCAATTTGAAGATTTCCATTTTGGAGATCCGAAGTATACGGAAGAAGAAGCATATTTTAAAAATATTACGTATGAAGCACCACTTCGGGCACAAGTGAGGCTTATTAATCACAAAACGGGAGGAAATCTTCAGCAAGAAGTATATTTGGGTGACTTCCCACTAATGACGACAAGAGGAACATTTATTATAAATGGTGTTGAACGTGTTGTTATTGCGCAATTGATACGATCCCCTGGTGCATATTTCACGATGGCTATTACAAAAGGGAAGAAGTTATTCGGGGCAAAAATAATACCGAATCGTGGAGCATGGATGGAATTTGAGACAGAAACAGATGGGGCAATTGGCGTCAAAATCGATCGTCATCGAAAAGTTGCGGTTACCTCTTTATTGCGAGTGTTTGGACTTGAGACAGATGAAGAGATCATCGAAGAATTTGGAGATTCGATCATACCGACATTAAAGAAAGATCCTGCAAAGACAAAAGATGATGCGTATCTTGAGATCTATAAAAGAATTCGTCCCGGAGATCTTGCGACTGCAGATGACGCGCGTCGTCTTATTGAAGCAATGTTTACTCAACTTGATAGATATGATCTTTCTTCGGTTGGACGTTTTAAATTAAATCAGAGACTTGAACATGGGGAAGAAACGATAACGTTGTTTGTTAAAGATGATTTAGTTGCGGTATTGAAAGAAATAGTCAGGCTTAACGCTGATCAAAATGAGGAGCCTGATGATATTGACCATCTTGCAAACCGTCGGGTTAAGTCAGTTGGAGAACTATTGCAAAATCGGTTACGTGTCGGTTTTGCGCGATTACGAAGGAATGTACAAGATCGTATGTCGACTATTGAGTCGGAAATTATTACGCCGGTTCAGCTCATTAACGCTCGTCCATTAATTGCGGTGGTAAAAGAGTTTTTTTCATCATCACAGATGTCACAATTTATGAATCAGGTGAATCCGCTTACGGAAGTTGAACACAAACGACGTATGACAACGCTTGGACCGGGTGGACTTACGAGGGAACGAGCAGGAATGGAAGTTCGTGATGTGCATACGTCTTATTACGGTAGAATTTGTCCGATTCAAACACCTGAAGGACAAAATATTGGACTTGTTAATCAAGTTGCAAATTATGCCAAAATGAATGAATACGGCTTTTTAATAACGCCGTATGTCTGTGTTAAGAATGGTAAATTGACGAAAGAAATTGTGTGGATGGATGCAAACTGTGAGCAAAAATATAAGATTGCGGCAGCAAATACGGCATTTGATAAAGATGGGACTATCATTGAAAAAATAATTGACGCGCGCATTAAAGGAGAACCGGGTAAGTGTTCATCAAAAGATGTTGAATTTATGGATGTTGCTCCGAACCAACTTATCAGTGTTGCGACGGCGCTTGTTCCGTTTCTTGAACATGATGATGCAAACCGTGCCCTTATGGCATCCAATATGCAATCACAGGCGGTACCGTCGATTTGTCCTACTGCACCGTATGTAAGTACTGGTATGGAAGAAATTGTGGCGCGTGATTCGGGATATCTTGTTATTGCGCCGGAGGATGGAGAAATTGTGGAAGTTGATGCAATCCATGTGGTGTTAAAAGGCAAGAGCGGAAAGAAATACGAGTATTTTCTTAAGAAATTTAAGATGAGCAACCAATATATGGGTATTTCTCAAAAGCCACAGGTAGGAAAAGGAGCTAATGTAAAGAAAGGAGAAGTTCTTGTTGATGGACATGCGATGGATAAAGGAGTACTTGCTTTGGGACAAAATTTACTTGTTGCTTTTGTTGCATCAGAAGGTGCGAATTTTGAGGATGCTATTATTCTTTCCGAACGAATACAGAGAGACGATTTGTATACATCGGTACATATAGAGGATTTTTCAATTGATGTTCGTGATACAAAACTCGGACCTGAAATGACGACGCCTGATATTCCAAATGTTTCTGAAGAAAAGCTCAAAAATCTTGACGAAGATGGTATTGTACGTATTGGTGCAGAAGTATGTGAAGGAGATATTTTGGTGGGTAAGATTTCACCGAAAGGAGAGAGCGAATTAACACCTGAAGAACGACTTGTGCGTGCGATTTTTGGTGAAAAGGCTCGTGACGTCAAAGATACATCATTAACATTATCTCATGGGAAATCGGGACGTATTGTAGGGGTTAAGGTATTTTCACGAGAACAAGGAGATAAATTGGATCCGGGAGTAATTGCCCGTATTCAAGTGCAGGTTGCAGAGCTTCGAAATATTCGAGCGGGAGATAAGATGGCGGGGCGTCATGGAAACAAAGGTGTTGTTTCACAAGTCCGTCCTGTTGAGGACATGCCGTATCTCGAGGATGGAACACCTGTGGATGTTATTTTAAACCCTCTTGGCATCGCTTCTCGTATGAACCTTGGACAGATATTGGAGACCCATCTTGGTTGGGCGGCGAAGAAGAACGGTTATCGTGCGATTACTCCTGTTTTTGCAGGTGCAAGCGAAGAACAAATTATTGAAGAATTAAAAGTTGCAGGATTGCCGGAAGACGGACAGGTTACGCTTTATGATGGCAAAACAGGTAGAGCTCTTGATAGGAAAGTAACGGTTGGTGTCATGTATATTTTGAAACTGAACCATTTGGTGGTTGATAAATTGCATATGAGATCTATTGGACCATACTCGCTTATTACACAACAGCCATTAGGAGGTAAAGCTCAACTTGGTGGACAAAGATTTGGAGAGATGGAAGTGTGGGCTCTTGAAGGATATGGCGCGACACATACATTACAGGAGATGCTTACTATAAAATCAGATGATGTACTGGGAAGGTCTGCCGCTTATGAATCAATTGTAAGAGGGGAACACATAAAACGACCGAATATTCCGGCATCATTCAACGTTATGGTAAACGAGTTAAAAGCTCTCGGTCTTTCGGTTGAGGAAGTATATGATGAGAATGCTGATTATAGTGATGACGAAGAGACGATGAGTGGTATTGTTAAGGACGAAGATAAAAGTGAAGCGGTCGAAGAAACAACAGGAGATGTTGAGCAAAAAACGGAAGAAATTGCTTAATAAATATAACGAAGGAATAAAATAGTATGAGAACACACACAAATTTTACAGGACTAAGATTGCGAATTGCATCTCCTGAAGATATCCTTCATTGGTCATACGGTGAAGTGATTAAGCCGGAGACTATTAATTATCGGACGCAACGACCAGAGAAAGATGGACTTTTTTCTGAACGCATTTTTGGGCCAACCAAGGATTGGGAATGTTATTGTGGTAAGTATCGAAAAATCAGATATAAAGGCACTATTTGTGACAAGTGTGGTGTTGAGGTAACGCGTTCGTCAGTTCGTCGGGAACGTATGGGTCATATTTCTCTTGCGGTACCTGTGGTACATCCGTGGTTTTTGCGGAGTGTTCCGTCTCGTATTGGGCTTGCACTTGATGAAATGATTTCGAAGATAGAGAGAGTGACATATTATGCAGCATATATTGTTACTAGCGTTGATGATGGGAAACGTCAATTAGCCGTTGAGGAGATTGATAGAGAATTAAGTATGCGTGCAAAAATGGCGCCGAAGGACGACAAAACTCTTGACGAGCTTGAATCTGCAGCTATTCTCGCGAAAGAAACACTCAAAAATCTTCGTCCAGGCAAGGCTTTAGAAGAAAACGAATTTGAAAATATTGGGAAACGATTTGCAAATGTCTTTACCGTTGGATCAGGAGGAGAAGGTATTCGAAAGGTGCTCGAGAATATCGATATGGCACAGAGGATAAAAAATATTGAAGAGGATCTCAAGACAGTCAAGGATGCGAATACTACAAAAAAACTTTTGAAACAATTGAAGTTTTTTAGATCAATGATTGCAAACAAAATGAGACCGGAATGGATGATCATTAGTATCCTTCCAATTTTACCGCCTGACTTGCGTCCAATGGTTGCACTTGATGGGGGACGTTTTGCGACATCAGATTTAAACGATTTATATCGACGTGTTATCAATCGGAATAATAGATTAAAAAAATTACTTGAATTGAATGCACCCGATGTAATCGTAACAAACGAAAAAAGAATGCTTCAGGAAGCGGTTGATGCACTAATCGATAACTCGTCACGTGCGACAACGAAACAAACCGCTGGGCAGTCAAGAAGGCCATTGAAATCACTTGCTGATATGTTAAAGGGTAAACAGGGTCGCTTTCGTCAGAATTTACTCGGGAAGCGTGTTGATTATTCTGGGCGGTCGGTCATTGTGATTGGTCCTCATTTACGGCTTGATCAATGTGGTTTACCAAAACGAATGGCATTGGAGCTGTTTAGGCCATTTGTTATTCGCGAAATTATGAAGCGCGGATTAGCTCATAGTATCCGTAACTCGAATAGGTTGATTGATCAATCCCCTTCGGAAGTCTGGGAGATTTTAGAGGAAGTGATTCAAGGGAAGAGGGTACTGTTAAATCGTGCGCCGACATTGCATCGATTAAATATTCAGGCATTTAAGCCTACATTAATTGAAGACTTGGCAATTCAGATCCCGCCGTTTGTATGTACGGCCTTTAACGCTGACTTTGACGGTGACCAAATGGCAGTCCATCTACCCCTTTCAGACGAAGCGCAAAAGGAAGCGGAGACACTTATGGCTTCGAATGTAAATTTGTTGAAACCTGCTTCAGGGGAAGCGATCGCGTATCCGACACAAGATATGGTTTTAGGTTGTTATTATTTGACAAAAGTTGATTCAGAAGGGAAAGGAACTGGTAAAATCTTTGTTGATGGGAACGAAGTGGAACTTGCATATGAGAATGGTTATGTTGCCGTTAACTCACTGATCAGGGTTGGGCAAGAGGAGACAACGTATGGACGTATTCTTTTTAATAGTGCGTTGCCTGAAGGATTGGCTCATGTAAGTGAACGAATGACGAAGAAAAAAATCACTCGTCTTGTGGGGAAATGTATTGATAAGTACGGTGTAAAAAAGACGGCAGAGGTACTTGATAATATTAAATCACTCGGCTTTAAATACGCTGGCTATTCTGGTATTAGTTGGGGAATGGGTGATTTAAAGATTCCGAAAGAAAAAGGCGCTATTATCAAACAGACGCAAGAACGGGTAAAACTTGTTGAAGAACAATATAACGAAGGGTTATTAACAATTATTGAACGGAAAGCACGTATCGTTGAAGCATGGCATCGCGCGGTTAAAGAAATTACCGAAGTGGTACCAAAAGCGCTTGATGAAAAAAATTCAGTCTTTATGATGGTTGATTCCGGTGCGAGGGGATCATGGCTGCCTGTTCGACAGATGGTTGGTATTAAAGGTGTTGTTACTAATCCAAAAGGTGAAGATATAGAACTTCCTATTATTTCTTCTTTAAAAGAGGGGCACACAGGATTGGAATACTTTATTTCAACACATGGTTCGAGGAAAGGTATGACTGATATTGCGCTTAAGACTGCAGAAGCGGGTTATTTAACAAGGAGACTTGTTGATGTTGCTCAAGATGTTGTTATTGCTGAAGATGATTGTAAAACTCGGATAGGGATTACTCTTTATAAAATTGATGGAGAGGAATATGGATACAGCTTTGCTGAACGGATTTTTTCACGAACAGCGCTCAAGGACATCATAGTTGGCAAGAAAGTATTGGTAAAAGCCGGTGATATTATCACTATGGATGTGGCAGAGGAAATTCAAGAATTGAATATTACAGAAGTAGAGGTTCGTTCACCGATCGTTTGTAAAACGTTATATGGTATTTGTTCGAAATGCTATGGACTTGATCTTGGTCGCAATGAACCGATTAAGATAGGTGAAGCGGTTGGTATTGTGGCAGCTCAGTCGATTGGTGAACCGGGCACACAACTTGTCATGAGAACACGTCATGCGGGTGGTGTTTCTGGTAGGGATATTACATCGGGGTTGCCTCGTGTTGAGGAGCTTTTCGAAATTCGTCCACCAAAAGGTAAAGGTATTCTTGCGACGATTACCGGTATTGTTTCTCAGATAGAAAAGAAAGGTCTTATGCGCGTCATTCATGTCCGTTCCACTAAAGGGGGTAAAGATTGTATAGTCGAGTATCCTGTTGTAGGGGGGAATGAAATTATTGTAAAGATTGGAGATACAGTACAACAGGGGGAGCGATTAACAGAAGGAAGTTTTGATTTACGAGAGCTGTTTAAATTACAGGGGAAGGAAGCAACGTATCGCTATCTCATAAAAGAGATTCAACGTATCTATGTTTCTGAAGGAAGTCCTGTAAGTAACAAACACATGGAAGTCATTGTTCGTCAAATGTTTGGCAGAGTGATGATTGCTAAGGGAGGAGATACGCTATTGACGCCTGGAGATATTATCGATAAGTCTCGATTTCTAGAAGTGAATCGGACAGCGAAAGAAGAAGGGAAGGAGCCTGCAAAGGCTGAAGAATTATTACTTGGCATTACCCGTTCGGCACTTGCTGCGGATGGATGGCTTGCCCCCGCTTCTTTCCAGGAGACAGCGAGAGTACTTATTAAGGCGGCTACGGAAGGACGAGTTGATCAATTACGAGGTCTGAAAGAGAACGTTATTATCGGAAGACTGTTACCAATTGGTCCATCTTTGCGTAAAAAGGTCGGTTTGGAAAGGAACGATGAAGAAGGGAGTGAGTAAGTGTATGTTTGACTGCACAGAAACACTTTGTTAGCATAAGATAATTATGGAAAATACAGAGATAAAAGGAACACGAGCATATGAAATTTCTTTTCTGTTGAAATCAGAAGAAGATGTACATATAATAGTCAACTATCTATCGGAGATTGGTGGTGAGATTATTAATGAAGGAATTGTATCACGTATACGACTTGCATATCCGATCAAGAAGGAACATGAGGCATATTTTGGTTTTATTCATTTTACTGCTGTTCCTCTTAGTATTGCGAAGCTTGACGAGGCGCTTGAAATTGACGCAAAAGTTTTAAGGTTTTTGATTGTTACTCCTCCGTTTTTGAAACAAGCAAGGCGTCGAATACATACTTCAGTACAAAAAAAGGAAGAAGGGGAGAAAATTGAAGATACAATAACTGCTGCACCTGCAGATATTTCTAATGCTGCGCTTGAAGAAAAAATAGAAGAGATGTCTTCTCTTGGATAGAAAATGGCGATAAAATAATTAACGTATGTTATTATGAATCTTAATAAAGTTTTTATTCTCGGACGGTTAACGGCAGATCCTCAATTACGAACAACCCCAAGTGGCGAGTCTGTTGGAACATTTTCTGTTGCGACAAATCAATATTGGACTGACAAGGGCGGAAACAGGAAAGAAAGTACGGAATTTCACAATATTGTTGTATGGGGGAAGCAAGCTGAATTAGCGAGCCAATATCTTTTTAAAGGAGGTATTGTGCTTGTCGAGGGACGATTACAGACACGGAGCTGGGAGAGTAAGGATGGAGGTCAACGACGTACAACAGAAGTTATTGCGGATCGGTTGCAGTTTGGTCCACGGAAAGAAGGTGGAGCAAGTAGCGGTTATAATAATGAGCAACCACCACGTACGGAAAATAAAAGCAATGGAGCAAGTAATAAACAGACGATTGAAAATGATATGCCGGTCATAGATCTCGACGAAGATACGATTCGTCCAGAGGATTTACCTTTTTAAGGGTATTTTATAAAAAATAAATTAATGATTGAAAGATGACAATAATGAAAACAAAAAAAGAACAATGTTTCTTCTGTTCACAGAATGTGGGTGATATCGATTATAAAGAAGTCGAATTATTACGTCGACTTGTTTCAAGTCAGGCAAAAATTATCGATCCGAAACATACTGGAACATGTAGTAAACATCAGCGCAGGCTTGCTCGAGCGGTAAAAAGAGCTCGCTTTATGGCAATTTTGCCGTATGTTCGGAGGTAGTACTGATAAGCATCATAATGGTTTTAGATTTAGCACTTTTTCAGTTGCTTTATAATGTTACTGCACAATCGGTTGTAGTAAGATTTTTGTTTGTTTTTTTTGCAGTATATATTGTCTATATAGTAGGAATTCTTTTTTTCGTTGAGCTCTTGCTTTTTATTCGGGAAGGAAGACAGCGATGGTATTTTCTTTTTCTGACTTGCCTTGCGACCATTCTTTCTTTTGGAGTGATAACACAGTTGTTCCATTTTTTCATTACACGACTTCGTCCATTTGTCGTATTGGGTATTCAACCGTTTATATCGCCTGTACTATCTCATGCCTTTCCTTCTGGGCATATAGCAGCATTAGTCCCAATTGCATTGACGATGTGGATTATGGCTCCTCGATATAAATGGTGGGTCGTCAGTGTGACATTACTTGTTGGTATTTCTCGTATTGGAGTTGGAGTACATTGGCCGAGTGATATATTTGGAGGTATTGTAGTCGGTATGGCTTCGTTTTTTATCGTTCGTATGGTACTCAAAAAGCAATACGGAAGGAATATTGAATAGGACTTACGCACTCAACGCAAATCTCGTCCCCATTCTGGCATAAACCGCCTTTTGTTCATACCACGATACGCCGTCATGAAGTCTTGTATACTCAAGTTTAACAAAAGCGACGAACGAAGCAAAGATGTGATTTCTT
>JAZDFH010000039.1:0-3002 GCA_043808035.1 bacterium
TACGGGTTGGTTGCCTGTGAATCTGACACTCGTATCATCAGGTTCTCCTCTTGCAACTCTTCCTATTGATCCGATAAATACTGATGTTGGAAATAACTACTATGCCTATATCGGCGGCTCTTGGGTCTTGACTGGAAAAATGGAGTCAATCAAACATCAAGAATTAAATGCGCAAAATGATAATGGCGCAGATAGCGTTCGACTTGAAATGGGGAGTCATTTAGGATTATGGAGTGAATCGCAGGGGCTTATTGGATATTGGCGTTTTGATGAAAGCATTTGGACAGGAATGAGCGAAGAAGTACAGGACTCAAGTGGGAAAAATTATCATGGCACAACGAAAAACAGTCCTACAACAGGCACGGGTAAATTTGGGAAAGCAGGAGTTTTTGATGGAATAAATGACTACATAATAGCTTCTAATTTAGAAAATATAACAACCGCTGTGACGGTTAGTATGTGGATAAAACCTGTTGCCGGAGCGTATGGATATGTTATTGCGAAAGATCATTTTTCTCAATATGCGATAATGATTGATGAAGATGTTGCCATGCGAACATATATTGGTGGAAATAACTATTCGGTTTCTTATGTTTTCCCCAAGACGGAATGGACTCATATTGCTTCAACGTATGATCAAAATGCAGGAAAATTAAAACAATACATAAATGGCGAATTGAAAGGCACAACAAATGTCAGTACCATCATGAATACTGATGGATTAAATTTTTCGATTGGGGCACGTTGTAATACAAGTGGTGATTGTTCTACTGCGCAATATAGTTTTTCCGGACAAATTGATGATCTGAAAATTTATAATCGTGTACTTTCCGCTACTGAAATCGCGGATCTTGCTCATCAATAGAATTTTTTAGCGAGAGAGCGTTGTTTCTAAACGTGTTTATATGGACTGGTATTCATTTTGGTTGGATTATTTTTTTGGCACAAGAATAGTTTTTTCTATTGAGGTTCTATATTGATTTTTTGTATAATGCCAATTATGCGTGATAAAATAGTTTTCGATATCGAAACAAAGAACACATTTGCAGATGTTGGTGGGAAAGAACACCTTGTGGATCTTTCCGCCTCATTGGTGTGTCTCTACTCATACAATCAAAATAAATTTTTGTGTTATAGAGAGGAAGCGTTTGAAGATCTTGAGAGGGTTATGCAAAAAGCAGGATTACTTATCGGATTTTCGAGCAACAGATTCGATGTCCCCATATTGAATAAATATTTTCGTTTTAATTTGAGTGCATTACCAAGTCTTGATTTGCTCGAGGAGATAGAATCTTCTTTTGGGAGAAGAATAAGTCTCGATATCCTTGCAAAAACGAATCTTGGTTTTGGGAAGACGAATCATAGTTTGGATGCAATCAAATTCTATGCGGAAGGTGATTGGGATTCTCTTGAAAGATATTGTACGCAAGACGTATTGGTTACACGCGATTTATATGAACTCGCGAAACGTCAAGGGTATTTGATGGTCCCTGAGAAATGGAGCGATAAGGTACATAAAGTGGATCTTGAATTGAATGACACGATTGAAGAAATTAACACTCTTTTCTGATTTTTCGTATAGCTGAATTTGATGCGGTATAATGTTTCGTAAGAGATATGAATAAGAATGGACATATTTATTGTGACTATGCGGCTTCAACTCCTGTGGCGAAGGAGGTGTTGCGTGTGATGCGGCCATATTTTGATACGGTGTTTGCGAATGCCGGTTCTGTACATATCCCGGGTCAACAGGCGATTGCCGCAGTAGATAAGAGTAGGGAGACTATTGCTCGTTTATTGCATGCGAAGTTTGAGGAGATTATATTTACCGGTTCTGCAACTGAAGCAAATAATCTTGCACTCCGTGGAGCGGTAAAAGGATGGCGACGGACGCATCATACAGGGAAACCACGAATTATCATCTCGGCGATAGAACACCCGTCCGTTTCTGCAACGGCATATGATCTCGAAAAAGAAGGAGCGGAGGTTATCCGCGTTCCCGTTGATAAAGAAGGGAATGTCGATAAAAAGAAATTATTACGAGCAGTTCATAAAAATACCGTCGTTGTCTCTGTGATCTACGCATCAAACGAAATAGGCACTATCCAACCGATTGAACAAATAGGACATTCTCTTGCCGAATATCGAAAAGAAAAGAATACTTTGTATCCGCTCTTTCATACAGATGCGGTGCAAGCGATACAATATTGCGATATCGATGTGACACGACTCGGTGTTGATATGCTTTCACTCTCCGCACAGAAAATATATGGACCCAAAGGAATAGGAGCTTTATATGTTCGTGGGATTGCACAGAATAAGTTAGCTTCCATTATCACCGGGGGGGGACAGGAGTTTGGTCTTCGTGCAGCGACGGAAAATGTTCCTGCAATAGTGGGTTTTGCTCGAGCGATGGAACTTGTTATGGAAGAGAAAGCAAAGGAAGTAAAGAAAGTGAGAAATATACGGGATTATTTTTGGGAAAAACTCATTAAACGAATACCTTGTGTTTTGTTGAACGGTTATGCCATAGAAAATGATATGAGATTGCCGAATAATTGTAATGTATATTTTCAAGGACGAGATGCGTATGATATGTTAGTGGCACTAGACTTGGTCGGTATCGCCGTTTCTTCGGGATCCGCATGCTCTGTACGTGCCGTGAAGGCATCTTCTGTCATTACCGAACTCGGTTTTGATGAAAAACGGGCAAAGAATAGCCTTAGATTTTCTTTCGGGAGACTGTCAACAAAAAAAGATGTCGATATTATAATAAAAAAAATAGTATCTCTTATAGAACAATGATTGATCAAGAAACACATAATAAAAAAGTACGATTATTGATAATCGTTTTTATAATCATTAGGACTTACGCACTCAACGCAAATCTCGTCCCCATTCTGGCATAAACCGCCTTTTGTTCATACCACGATACGCCGTCATGAAGTCTTGTATACTCAAGTTTAACAAAAGCGACGAACGAAGCAAAGATGTGATTTCTT
>JAZDFH010000040.1:0-3889 GCA_043808035.1 bacterium
AAGAAATCACATCTTTGCTTCGTTCGTCGCTTTTGTTAAACTTGAGTATACAAGACTTCATGACGGCGTATCGTGGTATGAACAAAAGGCGGTTTATGCCAGAATGGGGACGAGATTTGCGTTGAGTGCGTAAGTCCTAAATTATTTTCAAAGAGGCGCATAATTTGAAAAGAAAGTAGACATAATGAGTAAAATAATACCCCCAAGAATTGATTTACATGCTCATTTGGGTTCTTCGGTAGATCCGCCTATTTTGTGGTCATTGGCACATATGCAGGGGATTAAGCTCCCGAGTAAGGATTATTGGGATTTTGAAAATATGATTACTATGCGTGGTGATCAAAGAAACAAGGACTTGGATGAAATGCATAATAAATTTTTTTATTGGACTGAACTTATTCAGTCTTCTCCCTTTGCCGTTGAAGAATCGGTTAAGAGTATTATTGGTGGTGGTTATAGAAAATGCAACTTAGTTGTTCAAGAATTAAGGTTTAACCCCATGTTCCGTAATCGCGGTGGAGAGCAAGATTTAGACCATATTATTATGGCGGCACTTCGTGGAATGGATAAAGCTATGCTTGAGTATCCACAAGTCAAAGCAGGTATTATCCTAATGATGGATAGGACTCTTTCATTTCGAGAAAACGAAATCATTATAGAAAAAGCATTGAAATATTTTCATAAGGGAGTTATTGGTGTTGATCTTGGAGGGCCTCAAAGAGAATCATTTATGATACAAGACTATAAGAAACTTTTTCAACGGGCAAAACGGGCGGGTTTGGGTGTGACAATACATACAGGGGAGGAAGGTGCGATTGATGAGCTGGCGTATGTGGTTTATGATATAAAACCTCATCGAATCGGGCATGGATTGTTATGTATACACGACGAAAAGATTATGCGGAAGATGGTAAAAAACAACATCGTGCTAGAAACATGTCCAACTTCAAATTTGAGAAATTCGAAGGTGAAGAATATTGACGAGCTGAAAACTATTATACATACTTATTTGGATAAAGGCGTACGATTTACCATTAATACCGACGGTCCTGAAATGTATCAAACGAATGTTTATAAAGAAGAAAAATTGTTATTGGATAATAATATTGTCACATCTGCAGTACTACGTATGTGTCGAAGGTATGCATTCATGGCACGTTTTGTAGCATAACAAAAAGGCTTTAGGAGTAGTTCATCGTTAACCAGATTGCGATACAAAAAAACAGCTGATGATTCAAGCTGTTTTTTTGTATAAGAAAGGCTTTGGATTATTCCGCTGCAGGCTGTTCTCCTCCTTGAACTGGAATGTAAGGAGCACATGCCGGAACTTGAGAAAGTC
Source organism: bacterium (assembly GCA_043808035.1). Lineage (GTDB taxonomy): Bacteria > Patescibacteriota > Minisyncoccia > UBA6257 > Colwellbacteraceae > JAZDFH01. The sequence continues at coordinate 1,340 of JAZDFH010000040.1, forward strand.
CTGTGACCAATTCTTGATATTGGTTCAGTCCTGCCATTACTTGATCAACAGCGGCTTTGCATTGTGCCTCGGCTTGCGGCTTAACGGTTGAATCAATAAACGCAGCACATTGTTGCTCTGCTTGTTTTGGTACAACAACGGTAATCGTATAGTAAAAATATATCACAAGACCTGAAAATGCGATTGAAAGTATACCGACAGCAAGTTTTAATTTATTCATAGCATTGTTATTTTTTTAGTTCGACGTATTTTTTATTAAAGACAACATATAGTTGCTCTTAATAAGAAGTATATCGTACTATTGAGTCAATGAACATGTTTATATATCCACATATGATTAAAAATTCGCGAGAAGGGGAAATCGTTTATATTGATAAACCGTGTGGCGTAACATCATTTGATGTTATACGTTTGCTGCGTCGGCGGTATGGTATTAAAAAAATCGGACATGCAGGTACGTTAGATCCATTGGCATCTGGACTACTTATTATTGGTATTGGTTCGGCAACGAAAAAGTTGCCTTGCTTTTTGAAGCTTCCGAAAGTGTACTCTGTAACAGTTTGTATAGGGCAAAAAACTACGACTGGTGATCTTGAAGGAGATATTATTGAACAGTGGCATAATAGTATACCTATACCAGATACCAAATTGACATCAGTTCTTACCTCACTACAAGGGGATCAAATGCTGTTTGTTCCAATATATTCAGCGATTAAGAAAAACGGTAAACCGTTATATAAACGAGTTCGTCAAGGCGAGCATATTACTCCTCCCCAAAAATGTATGCACATACAACGATTGTCGTTAATACGTCAAGAAGAGAAAGATGGATATGTATATATCACGATTGAAATGGCTGTTGGTAGTGGTACATATATTCGATCTGTTGTTGAAGAGCTCGGGGAAAGGCTTCATGCTCCAACAACGGTGTCTGTTTTGAGGCGTCTGTCTATCGGTAATGTTGATGTAGCTACTGCAGAAAAATTTTCTATTAATGAATTTGAAGAAATTTTAAAAAAACGGAAGGAGAGAGGCAATGTGCGGTTTTAATCCTCTTCTACTAAATTTTGGTTTATTGAAGTATTTATTTATAATTTAAAATTTGTCCTAATAGGACAATGGTCTGATCCCAAAACAGTATTTTCAATACAGGCGTCTGTTAATAATTTTTTTACCGCAGATGAGGAAAAAATATAGTCGATGCGCCAACCAATGTTTCGTGATCGACAATTTGCCCAGTATCCCCACCATGTATATTGTCCTCCTTCTTTGTTGAAATGTCGAAATGTATCAGTAAATCCCAATGAAATCAACATATCTATTTTCCCCCGTTCTGTAGGTGTGAACATGGTGTTGTTTTGATTATCTCGTGGTCTAGCAAGATCGTTTTCCGTATGCGCTATATTAAAATCTCCCGTGAGTATAATTGGTTGTGATGAAAATTTTTTAAGATACTTATATAATTTTTCATAAACTTCAAGTTTATAGGTCATGTTTTCTTTTTGTCGTCCACCATTAGGAATATAAAGATTAATTAATGAAAAAGAAGGATAAAAGAGATGTATCATTCGTCCTTCTTCATCGAAGCGTTTGTGATTTAAAACGTAATTAACAGAGATAGGTTTATTTTTTGTATACACCGCAACTCCACTATATCCTTTTTTTTGTGCAGAATTGAAGTATGTATAATATCCGTTTGGTTTTTGTAGTTCGTGAGGTAATTGTTCGTAATTTGCTTTTACTTCTTGCAGACAAACAATATCCGCGATTTCATGTTCAAACCATGACAAAAAGCCTTTTGTATAGGCGGCACGTAGACCATTAACATTCCATGAAACCAATTTCACGATGTTGAAGATAGTTAACCTTTCAGATTCCCTTGAGGAATATTATCTTGTTTGAATTCGAATGTGTTCGTAACACCATTTACATCTACTGTATAAATTCCTGTTTTCAGTCCATACACATTGAGTTCTACATTTTTTTCGTATGGAGCAATGACCTGTGTACATTCAACATCTGACGGACGATTACTCTTTACGGTTATAAAAAATGTATTTCCACTTTTTCTCTGCGTTACATCGTCGATTGATGTGCATCCATCTGGAAGAGTGCCTTGAACGGTAACTTGTACCTGAATAGGGAGTGATTCAAGCATTTTTATATCAATACTGTCTACTGTCGCATTTTGAGTAACGATGCCTCCAGGAGTATTGTTTTTTAAAGAAATTTTCGAGTTACGGCGAGAATATGCATATGCTGTTACGGCAGCAAGTGCAACAATAATAAGGATTGCAATAATAAGACCTTTTTTACTACCTTTATTTTCTTCCATATAGATAAAAATGAGCTCCTCTTTTCGCCTTTTATTATATAAGTATAACTCTTTTGTGACGTAAATGTAAAAGAAGCGTTGTAGATAGAAAAAAAGGTTACCGAAATACTACCGAGTAGATAAGAAAACGGTTACCGTGTCGTCATATGAACATGATGACAAAAAAGAACATATTCAAGGAACACCTAACCGAATGGCTCAACGCCAAAGGGGAC
>JAZDFH010000041.1:0-22453 GCA_043808035.1 bacterium
CTCGTAATGTGATTATCGTTCATTGTTATTGTCATTAATACTCATGGTATGATAATCACCCAGCAAAAAGGAGCTTTCAGCTCCTTTTTGTGTTGGAATGGGTTTTTATTTCAGGCTACTTGTGTGTTGGACAAGACTGTCGCTGTCCCGAGTATGGCAAGTATGCCTATGACTATCAGTAACTCTACGAGCGTGAAAGATTGTGTATTGTTTCTAAATGAAAATATCATCACCGTACTCCTTTAAACTAACATCTCTAATTTCTTTTTATCTTGCATGCTCATTTCAATGCCCACCCTTTCCATCAAACTGATCATGGTTCTAGAAACATCAGATAAATCTTTTTTTGTTACTCCTTCAAACTTTACCTTAATAAAAGGTGACGTATTGGATGGTCTGACAATCCCCCAACCTTTCTCAAAATTCACTCTTGCTCCATCAACATCATTCACATCAAACCCTTCGGCTTTTACCATCTGAGTAAAAGTATCAACTGCATTATATTTCTCTGTATCCAGGAATTCAATAAAAATTTCTTCACTCGTGACATGCCGCGGGAGTTCTTTTACGAACGTTACGAAATCACTTTGTTCTGACACAATCTCGGAGAGCTTAAGTGCTGCAAAAATTGCATCATCCGTCAAATAAAAATCCAAGGGAAAATAAAAATGAGACGTTGTCTCTCCGCCAAAAACCGCATTTTTTTTGATAACTTCAGACAAGACAGCCGCATGATATCCTACGGTTAATATAATATCTTGCTCTTGTTTCTTGACTTCTTCAATCAAGGACATAGACGCTCGCGAATCTACAACTATCGGCCCTTTTTTCTTTTGTAAGGCATCTCGAGAAAAAATCATCAATAAATCATCACCTGTCAAAATATACCCGGATTTATCAACAAAACCCGCCCTGTCACCATCACCGTCAAACCCAATACCAAGATCTGCATCAGACTCGATGACCTTCTTTTTAAGATCTTGCATATATTCATGTTTATACGGATCCGGTATATGGTTTGGCGCCGAATCGTCAGGGTCCGCAAAAATAGTTTCCACATCACAATGGAATGCTTTGAATATTTTCTCCGGCAGCAACCGAGCCGTTCCATTACCTGTATCAATAATAATTTTTAGAGGCTTCTTTAAAGAAATTTTATCTTTGATATAGTTAAAATATTCCTTTTCTATATCAATAGTATGTACAGATCCACCTCCTTTTGCTTTCTGTAATTTATCAGAAAGAATATGTTCCAAAATAGTATCGTAGTCTTTTGGCGTGCTTGGTTCAGCATTTTGAAATACTATTTTTATCCCATTATAACTCTTCTCCAAATGAGATCCTGTTATGACGATACCTGCATCATATCCGAAATGACATACACCGAAATAGACAACGGGAGTAATAACAATGCCTGCATCAATGACCTCTTTCCCTCCATCTATAAGTCCCTTTATAAAAGCATCTTTGAGAGTTGGAGTACTCTCTCTGATATCTCCACCAATCAGAACGGTTTTTACGTCTAAAAAAATGTTAGAAAAAGCAAGCGCGATAGTATAAGCGGCAGCTTCATTGAGCTCTGTAGGATATTTCCCTCGAATATCATACCTTCTGAAAAGTGTTTTTTCGATTTTCATATTATGAATATATTGAACATTATGATGCTTCGATTGTCTTTATGAAAAAACAAGCATATCCTTAAGTATAATACATCATCCTTTTTATCACCAAGGGTTTACGCATATCATGATTTATTGTTAAATAAGCGTACATAGTGACACCGTTACGAGATACCTCTCATTTAAACAGTATGACCAAAAAAACAAAAAAGAAAAATCCACTTTCGACACTAAACCATGAAACAAAAACGAGTATTTACGGGGTAATTTTGATTGCAGCCGCTATCGTATTTATCCTTGCGGCTATTCAGCAAGCCGGAGTATTCGGAACATTTATTTATTCTGTTTTTAATGGTGCTTTCGGCATTGGCTATTATCTTATCCCCTCCACATTATTTCTTATCGGGATACATCTTCTGACGAGTGGCAAAAAAAGCTTTATGGGAATTACGCTGATCGGATCATCAATCCTCGTACTCGCAGGACTGGGATTCATCGATATTGTTGCCCAGGGACGAGCAGGTCTCGTCGGAAATATTCTCGGTATTACAGAAAATGTTTTTGGATATTGGGCATCTATTGTTCTCTATATGATGTTACTAATTGTAGCATTTCTTATAACGCTTAATACTTCCTTGCATATTCAACTACCTAAAATACCATCTCTATCATTTTCTCTCTTTCATTTCGGGAAAAAGGAAAACGATAACGATATTGACCCAACCGTATCAAATAAAGAAATGTTGAAAGATCCAGAAGGAGAGACTAACGCGGTAAGCCAAACTATAGAAGAAAAGCCAACGGAGGGATCACCTATTGAAGAAGAAAAAACAAGCTTTACTAAAAAAATCAAAGAAACGTTATCCAAAAAATCGAATCAACCTTCCCTTGATCAAAATTATATTATTCCTCCCTTATCTCTTCTTAAAACGAGCAATGACAAACCAACGGTTGGAGATCTCCGTGGGAATGCAAATATTATTAAACGTACGCTCGAAAGCTTTGGTATCGCCGTTGAAATGGGAGAAATCGCCATTGGTCCAAAAGTCACTCGCTATACTTTAAAACCTGCTGAAGGTATAAAATTATCCCGTATTACCGCTCTAAATCAAGATTTGGCTCTTGCACTTGCCGCCCACCCCATCAGAATTGAGGCTCCCATTCCGGGGAAATCATTAATCGGCATTGAGATACCAAATAAAGTCGCGAGTATTGTTCGCCTTGGCAGTTTACTGGGATATGATGAATTTTTGACATCCGCACCTCTCTCAATTCCGCTTGGTCGAGATGTAACAGGAGATCCAGTCTATGCGGATCTTGCAAAAATGCCTCATGTTTTAATTGCCGGAGCGACCGGTAGTGGAAAGTCCGTTACTATTCATTCTATTATTACATCTCTTTTGTTTAAAAATTCTCCCGATATTCTTCGGTTGATTCTTATAGACCCAAAACGCGTTGAACTATCCATCTATGAAGGATTACCACATCTTGCATCGGCGGTTATTACTGAAGGCAAAAAGGCAATTGCAGCATTACGATTTTGCGTCGAAGAAATGGATAGACGATATGAAGTATTGCTTCGTGCCGGTAATCGGGATATCGGTAGCTACAATAAAAAACGAGTAGGGGTTGATCGCATGCCATACTTGGTCCTCATTATGGACGAACTTGCCGATCTCATGGCTGCCTATGGCAGAGAAGTTGAAGGATCTATTGTTCGATTGGCACAAATGGCCCGTGCAACCGGTATTCACTTGGTTATTTCAACGCAACGCCCTTCCGTAGATGTCATCACCGGTCTCATTAAGGCAAACATTCCCGCTCGTATCGCCTTACAGGTAGCGAGCCAAATCGATTCTCGCACCATCTTAGATATGGCGGGAGCAGAAAAACTACTTGGAGGAGGTGATATGCTGTATCTTTCCACTGATTTTTCCAAACCACGGCGTATTCAATGCTCCTTGGTTACTGATGATGAAATAAAACGAGTCGTATCTTTCATTCAACAAAAAAATATGCCTCAGGAACCAACACCAACAGTTGATAGCAATATTGAAAAACAAATAGAAAAAACAATCGATCAGCCGTCACTTGATGACTACTTGGCACAAAATAGCACGAATAATGAAGAAAACAATGATGATCTTTACGAAGATGCTGTGGAAGTTGTCCGTAAAGCCCAAAAGGCTTCATCCTCTCTTCTACAACGCCGTTTACGGGTTGGGTATGCACGAGCGGCCCGACTTCTTGATATAATGGAAGAAAGGGGTATTGTAGGACCAGGAGAAGGAGCAAAACCTCGAGATGTTTATATTAACGAACATGACGAATAATAATAAAAACAATATACAATCGATAACAGGAATTCTCGGCGAATTATTGGATAGTCATGATATGTCTGAACAAAAACTCGCCCACGCAACAGATGTTCCTCTTCGTTTCATATCAGCATTACGACATGGTGAATTTGATAAATTACCAGCTCGCCCCTATGTACACGGATATATTAAAAAAATTGCTGATACATTCAATCAAGACGAGAACGACTTATGGCAATCCTATCTTGCAAGTCTTGATACTCAATCTCAAACACCGCACAAATACGACCGTCTTCCCGGGAATCGTTTTGTCAACCGATCATTCAAAACAAAAAAACTTATCTCTATCCTTATTTTTGTCGCAGTATTAATATTTTTCGGCATTCGATTTAACACAATCGTCGGCAAACCCAAAGTAACACTTTCTCTCTCCACGGAAACCATGATCACCAACCAAAATGTCCTCACTATTACAGGAACAGTAACTCCTGGAGATAAACTCGCACTTAATACAGAAATTATTTATACTAATAAGCAAGGATCGTTTGAAAAAGAAATCGCTTTAACGCCCGGATTAAATACGCTTGAATTTACCGTTCATCGATTTTTGGGAAGAAAAGCAACGATCACTCGACAAGTCGTTTATGAACCGCTTACTACACAATGATAAAAAAAACATCAAAAGATAAATCAAAAACTGCCACATCACAACCCGTCAAAAATGATATCGACACACTTTTGCAAACACTCCGCGATAAATATGGAGAAGAATGTATTATGAAACTCGGAGAGGCTAAAAGAGTTGACGTTGACGTCATTTCATCGGGATCGTTCTCCTTAGATCGAGCACTCGGTGTCGGAGGATTTCCTGAAGGAAGAATTATTGAAATTTTTGGACCGGAAAGTTCAGGTAAAACAACACTTGCCTTACACGCGGTTGCGGAAGCACAAAAAAAAGGTGGAAAAGCGGCTTTTATTGACGCGGAACACGCTCTTGATCCTGAATACGCCGCACGTATCGGCGTCAAAATAGAAGAACTACTTATTTCTCAACCAAATAACGGGGAAGAGGCTCTTAATATCCTTGAAAGCTTGGTACGTTCAGGTATTATCGATATCATTGTTGTCGACTCAGTCGCCGCGCTGACTCCAAGGGCTGAGATTGAAGGTGAAATGGGCGCTCAACATATTGGGCTACAAGCACGTATGATGTCACAAGCGCTTCGAAAATTAACCGCCATTACAAATCGCAGCGGAACGGCAATCATCTTCATCAACCAACTAAGAGAAAAGATTGGTATTATGTTCGGCAACCCCGAGACAACCCCCGGAGGACGTGCTCTCAAATTCTATGCATCGGTCCGTGTTGACGTCCGCCGTACAGCTCAAGTCAAAAAAGGAGAAGATGTTGTTGGAAGTCGTGTAAAAGCAAAAGTGGTAAAAAATAAAGTCGCCCCTCCGTTTAAAATAGCAGAATTCGATATTATGTATGGTGAAGGTATTTCTTACGAAGGAGATGTCCTAAATACCGCGCTCAAGCTTGATGTGGTAAAAAAATCCGGTTCCAGCTACAGCTTCGGAGAGGAAAAACTCGGCATCGGTTTTGAAAAGGTAAAAGAAATTCTTAAAGAGAACAAAAAACTCTTGACCGAAATCGAAAAAGCCGTCAATGAGATAAGCACAATCATATAAACCTCGCTGAAGTTTTCCTTCAAAATAATTAAAATTTTGATATAGGATCTAAGCATTATTTTCTGTTGTTGACAATTTTTACGATTTGATGCGATACTTCGTCATAGAACATTAATAATTAATATTAGCCTCTGATGAGGCCTTAAAATGTATGAACAAATTTCCTTTTTTTAAAGGGGTTAAGTTACTTGTATCGGATCTCGACGGGACACTTACCTATTCCACTATCCCAGAGACTGGTTTTATTTCAAATTTAACCGCATATTTAGATGAGGTACCAACAATAAAACGTTGTACACTCTCTCTTGTAGAAAAACTTGAAATATTATTGAATTATTATCACGACAAGGAACATCTCTTGATGTTTCTTGAAAGCTCCTTCCCTTACAAAATAATTGTAACGGATCGAAGCATAGAAGGATTAGGTGTTCTTTTGAACACACTGAATAAAAAAGAACAAGAGTTATTCTCTTCCTTGAATGCCATTCAAGTTCGCAAGAGTAAGGGGAAATATTCTTCTTATTACTCAGTTCCCATCTGGGAAAGTGAGGTAATAAAGCCTCATCCTGATATTTTTGAACGAGTTGCGAACTTCGCACTTCTTGCAGGACTTCACCCGCAAGAAGTTATGGTCGCGGACGATAGTTTAAAAACTAGGATATTGGCAAAGAAAAAATATAATTTTAAAATCTGGCCTGATAATACGGAAGATATGAAGATAAAACAGATGTCTCATCTTCATACTCTTCTTTCTTTCCATTAACCCCCTTTTAAAAACAGCCATGATAAATATCAAGGCTGTTTTTTTATTAAAAAAATAGTCTCCAAAAAAAAGGACCTAAAATAATCATCCCTATCACACCTGCTCCCAAACTTGCAATGAGTACGATGGCAGCCATTAAGTCTTTGATAATACGCACTCGCTCATCATATTCCGGGCTGATGAAATCGAGGATCCGTTCTATCGTTGAATTCACCAACTCTAAAATAAGGACACCAAAGATAGCAGCTAAAAGTGCAACTTTCTCAATACCTGATGTTGGAAGATAAAACATTGCTGCAATTGTTGCACTCCCAATAATAAGCATTGCTCTAAAACTCTTCTCAAAAAGAATTGTCTCTTTGATACCTGCAAAAGCCGCCCTAAAACCGTCTTTTATGCAAGTATTTGCTGCTTTGATGTTTTTTATCATTAATTAAGTATAAAAAAATTTTCAAATAAACTTGCCACTAAAATCGGACCTGTCCCATTTGGCGTGGGAGTATAGAATACTCCATCATCTGTTCGTGCGGGGACAAAATCTCCTTGCAGTATCTTTTTGCCATCTTTCTCTTTAATAGAATAACCGAAATCTATCACAAATGCATCTTTTTTGAGCATTGAAGAGGTAATAATTCCCGCATCGCCTGTCCCTGTTATAATAATATCTGCTTCCTTTAAAGCCGAATAGTCACTACCTTTATCAAGGAGAAACATTGTCTGAGCCTGTCCCATACACCATACTGCCAATGGTTTACCGACAAGTGATCCAAGCCCTACTATCGCAACTTTTTTATCTGTAAGGTCATAGTTATTGTATTGTAGGATAGATTTTACGACCGAAACGGCAGGAGGAGTAATACTATTACGGTTATTATAAAAAGCTCCCAGTGACCGTTCTCCTAAAACCTCGACATCTTTTTCTCGCGGTATTGCGTTGAGAACATAATGCTTTTGTATATGATGAGGCATTGGCAACTGAATCATCACACCTCCTACTCTCTTTTGTCTTGCGATATCGGACACGGAACGACGGAGGGCATCAGAAGAAAATGTTTCAGGAAATTCATAGAGCTCAAATTGTACTCCTAACTCATCAGCAATTCGTTCCTTTTTCTTTAAGAAGCTACGAGAAACCGGATCACTCCCAACCAATATCGCAACAAAAGCCTTTGACGGTAAGGACTGTTGTTTTAATTTTTCGATTATTTTTTGCGCTATTTTTGTGCCAGATATTTTTTGCATAGCGAATTAATCTTTATAAAGCGGAAAATTTTTACACATCATTTTGACTTCCTGTTTTATTCCTTTTATCTTCTGATTGGATTCTATATTTTGATGAAACTGATCTATATAACCTACTATATCGTTCTTTCCTTTCGGTAATGTGTACTGCTCCAACTCTTTCGAAATCGTTATTATCCACTGAGCTATTTTTTTCATTTCTCTCGTTCCCATACCTCGTGTCGTAACAGAAGGAGTTCCTAAACGAATACCACTCGGATAAAAGGGAGAGGATAAATCATTTGGAACGGTATTCTTATTAACCGTAATGCCAGCAGCATCAAACGCCTCTTGGAAGAAAACACCTCTCCCAGTGCCACACTTCATAAGTACCATATGGTTATCTGTCCCACCACTCACCAAGTCCATTCCTCCTTTCATTAAGGCCTCTGCCAGTGCTTTTGCGTTTATAACAATCTGCTTACCATATCGACGAAATTCCGGTTTCATCGCTTCGCCAAGAGCTACAGCAATAGCAGCAGTCTGGTGATCATGTGGACCTCCTTGTAGTCTTGGAAATATTGCTTGATCAACCTTTTTGGCTAATTGAGGATCTTTTTCCAGTCCTTTCTGCGTTACCAATATCATACCCCCTCTCGGTCCACGGAGTGTCTTATGTGTCGTTGTTGTAATAATATGAGCATATGGAACAGGACTGCTGTGTGCCCCTGCAATAATCAATCCAGTCACGTGAGAAATGTCAGCAACTAAATATGCCCCTACCTCATCAGCAATTTTTGATAATTCTTTAAACGGAAATTCTCTTACATAGGCCGTAGCACCTACCCATATCAATCTCGGTTTATTCTGTATCGCCAATTGTTCTATCTCTTGTATATCAAGATAGCCATCAGACCGAACATGATATGGAACGGTATGATAGAACATGCTAGTTGCACTCGCCTTCCACCCATGTGTTAAATGCCCTCCATCAAGAAGATTTTGACCCATAACAGTATCACCTGGCGCACATGTTGCCACATATACGGCAAAATTAGCAGGACTCCCTGAATACGGTTGGACATTTGCATGAGGAACACCAAAAAGCTTTTTCGCTCTCTCTCTTGCAATATTTTCTATCTCATCAATAAATTCTTGCCCGCCATAGTATCTCTTCCCTGGATATCCTTCGCTATATTTATTCGTTAGCACACTCCCCAATGCTTCCATTACCGCTCTTGAGGTAATATTTTCCGACGGTATGAGCTCAATGCCGTTTTGCTGCCTTTTTTGTTCATTTTTAATGGCTTGATGTACAAGGACATCTTGCTTTTTAATATATTTCATAAGTAGTTTTTTGTTATAGATTTATTTCTGACATCAGTAATACAGCGCAACATGCGCCATGTGGGATTCATCTCAACTTTCAAAATCCTATAACATAATACTTTTTAGTCTAAATCATTTGACGATTTGGGGCAAATGAAAGAGTTTTATTCTTTCTGCCGTATACGTCCCCAAACAAACCTAATACCTAAAAATAACACTATACCGATAACCGCGTAAAATAATACCTTATTACCCAATACATATGAAATAAACGCTAATAAAAAAACATATCCCTCTTTTATCATATGCGTTGCATTTTGTTTATTCTCACTACTTGCAAAATCATCTTTTAAAGCCACACTAACGCTTTTCCCTGTAACTGGGATATCAAGCTTCACAATTTCTTTTTCTATTGGTTTATTCCCGTCTATTGCGGTAAGCTCTTTCTCTAACTCCTGCTTTTTTGCTTCAACTCGTTCTTTTTGCGTTGCTGCGAAAATGTCAATCGTATCAATAATTGATTTAACTGTTTGAGTCGCTTTTCCCGAGAGGGAAGATATTGTTTTTGCATCAATTTTTTGAGGAGTTACTGCATTACCGTTTTTATCTCCGATATTAGAAAAGGGAGACGACTGAATTTCTGCATTCAATGGAAAGGCATCAACTCCATCTAATATAGTATCTCCGTCTGTGTCAGGATTTGTTGGATCAGTGCCTTGTTCCAATTCAGTAATATCCGGAACGCCATCATTATCATCATCCGTATCAATCTCATCTCCTATCTTATCTTTATCAGTATCACGGTCTACAAAAATTGTCCTTTCTCCTGTTTCATTATTCAAACTGTCTACACTCATTTCAGCGCCTGATAATGCTACAATTTTCGCGGAAATTCGATGACTGCCTGCAGCAGCCTTCCATCCCACAGATACAACTGCCGTACTTCCCTTGGCAAGTAACGGGAACACTGCTTCAGAAATAGTCACACCATTATCAAAAAACTCGACAGTGCCGCTTACTGTTGCCTCTCCTCCATTAAAAACAGCCGAATATATACGTATTTCTTCTTCGGCAAAAAACGGCTCCTTTGAATACCATAAATTTCCCGGAATGAATCCAATAACAGAAGCAGCATATACTACCTCAAAAAACGAGCATGCAACAAACACACCAATAATACATTTAACGAGAAACGCTGATAATTTCTTCTTCATTGCTGCACGCCTTTACTTCAACACGATTCGACGCTGTTCGTTTTATAGCATAATACGTGTTTGCAGCACTACCATCCTTAGGATCTGTCGGCATGCTTGTAAGATAGCCACTGACGAGATTGCCACCGATATCAAGACACGCATCTGCGGTAACTTCCCCTGCTATACCGCCAAGACTATATTCTACTGTTATACTATTAATTTCTGGAGAATACGTGGCATCATCGGTTTCAAGATAGGTTCTATATTGAAAATATTGATTATCACTCACATTTGATAAAGAAAATGATGGTGGTAAAACGCTTGTGCTATTCAATTCCGAGAAGTATGTTCCAGAGGTACCATCCGGTCCAACAAAAATCTCAGTATCACAAGAAGGATCATCGCATGATCGAACTTGGTACTTTAATTTCAAAACTCCTCGACGATAGATACCAATCAACTCTTCCGCAGACAAAGCACGATTCCAATACGCAAACTCATCCATTCCACCATCAAAAAATCGATCATTAGCGCTATGCCCTCCTATATAAAAAATCCCTTCTTGCGGGTCAGTGCTACATGCACCGCTTCCGCCCGGGACAGGACTGCCATTTTTATACAAAGTACAAATACCTCCACTCCGCACCGCTGCGAGTTGCTGCCATACTCCTACATCAATCGTACTTAATGGAACACTGACACATGCTGGCCATATTGAACAAATACGATATTCAGAACTATCGTTAAAATCAAAAACAAGCCCGCTGCTTGATTGCAAAATTTCACAATCATTACTCCCAGGACATGTTGTTACATCGGGTCGTACCCAAACGCTAATCGTAAAATCATCTATAGGAGTTATCGTCCCTATACGGATACGATCATCTACTCCATCAAATTCAACTGCAGTATTAAGCTCCCCCCCAATACCTGCAGTTGGGCATCCACTCGCACACACGCCCGTATGACTCGTACCAGATGAATCACTAAAGCCGGTTGCTCCAATAGTTTCGTTAAAATGTAATAATGCCTGATTATCTACCATACTGACATTGCCATTTTGATACTGCGACTCAATACTGCCATTATTGGGCAACTCCTTATAAAATGGCCATGTTGACACCCACTCTAAAGAACTCCACGCTGCATTCAGAATACCAGTATCCTTTATTGATGAACTAAATATACCTGATCCATTGTTTTGCCCCGTAGGAGTCAGCTCTAGCCATCCATTAACCACATCATATTGCGTTTCATTATGAGAACCAAGATTAAATTCTGCTTGAGTATTATCAACAAACGTGTTTGTTTCCCCTGCGAGTGCTCCACAACTCATATTACATCCTGAAGAAGCTGTCCCTAACACTTTTAATTCAGAAGTCATACCTGAAGGCAAAGAGCCGGAATGATCTATCGCATATTGATACGTGGCGTTAAGAATAGTGTTCACATCAGACCACCGTTGAGCATCACGCGTTTGACTTAATTGCTTCCCTGGATTTATTGCTAAAATAACAGTTGCAGCCAAAATACCAAGTGCAGCCACCACCAACAAAACTTCTAATAAAGTAAAACCTTTTTGTACGTGACGAGGTTTTGATTGTAACTTTTTATACATTATCTATAAATCGATTTTCTCGATTCTTTAAAAAGCGTTTCTATTCGCCTCCTCTTTAATAATAAGCCGCTAAACAATCTGAAGCAATGGAAACAACAAAATGCCTCGTTTTTCTACAGTATATATTCACCGTAAAAACCAATTAAACAATCTCTCTGAAATTATGTCCTGCAACATTCGCCATATCACCCAACTCATCTTCTATCTCCATTAAACGGTTATATTTCTCAACACGTTCTCCACGAGAAGGCCCTACTTTAACGAAACCGGCATTGACGGCAACCGCCAAATCAATCATTGATGTATCATTTGTTTCGCCCCCACCTCGATGACTTATAACAGTCATAAGTCCATTCTCCCTCGCTAACATACAACAATCAACTGTTTCGGTTAATGTTCCAATTTGATTTAATTTTATTAAAATCGCATTTATTGCTTTTCCATCAAGAGCTTTTTGTAATCGTTTGACATTCGTAACAGTTAGGTCATCTCCAATATTCGGTACTAAAGACTGCTCCGTCAATATTATCCAAGCCTTCCAATCGTCTTGATCCAACATATCTTCCGTGGTAATGATAGGATACTTCTTGAACCATTGTAGGTAATATTCAATCAATTGAGCAGAATCGAACTCTTTTTCTTCTATCTTCAAATGATATTTTCCATCCTTATAGAATTCCGAGGCAGCAGCATCAATCGAGATGCCAACGTCTTTCCCCGCCTCATAGCCGGATTTTTTTATAGCCTCCAAAATAATCTGTAAAGGTAACTCATTATCGCTGATTCCAGATGGAGCGAATGCTCCTTCATTGCCAACATTCACATTGTACCCTCTCTCTTTAAGAACGGTTTTTAAAGTTAAATAAATTTCTATTCCGCACCGCACATTTTCTTTCACAGAAACATCTCCAATAACAGATAACAAATATTCTTGTAAATCCGTTGAGTTGTCAGCATGCTTTCCTCCTTCGATAACAACGAACATTGGATTGGGTAAAATATATCTTTCTATCGGCAAATCATACGTCTTTCTAATATACTGATATAGTGGTATTTCTTTTTCGTTAGCAGCAGCCCGTGCAACAGCCATACTAACACCCAAAATAGCATTAGCACCTAGATTGCTCTTATTTTCTGTCCCATCCAAAGAGATCATGGTTTCATCAATATGCCTTTGGTCAAATGCATCCATACCGATCAACCGTTTTGAAATTATCGCATTCACATTTTCTACTGCCCGCAACATCCCTTTCCCCATATACCGTGTAAAATCATTATCTAAAAGCACATACGCTTCATGAATACCCGCAGATGCCCCATACGGAACTGAGGCAATACCTATTACTCCTGATTCTAATACACATTTAACTTCAATAGATGGCGTCGAGCCGGAACTCAAAATTTCTCGTGCACAAATGTTTTTTATACTCATAAGCTTTCAAAAAGAATCATACACGGCAGAAACCAACGAATCAAGCAATTTTTCAAAAGTAAATAATATAAAAATTTTCTAATAAACTCCCAAGATTAAAATATGTCCTACAGTATTAGACCTAAATATCCTTCGTGATACAAGAATAGGACACATTGTGTCCTATTCTTGTTTTTCGCATAGTTCACCATATATAGGTTTTACTAAAACGTTTTATGCTATACCCAAAGCCTTTTCTTTCGCAGCGATTTCGATAATTGTTTTGATGATCACATCAGGATTAAGTGACATGCTCTCTATACCTGCTTCAACAAGAAAAGTCGCAAACTCCGGATAATCAGAAGGTGCTTGTCCACAAATACCGATATATTTCCCTCGCGCACGACATTTTTTAATAACGTCTGCGATTAATGTTTTTACTGCCATATTATTTTCATTGGCAATATGCGCGACAATACCAGAATCCCTGTCCATACCCATTGTTAACTGTGTAAGATCATTGGAACCAATAGACATACCATCAAAAACATCTAAAAATTCATCTGCCAACATAATATTCGAAGGAATTTCGCACATAACATAAACTTTCAGATCAGTATCCGTTTTCCGATCAAGTCCATTTTCTTCCATTATCGCAATGACCTTCTTCCCTTCTTCTGGAGTTCGGCAGAAAGGTATCATGGCCGTTACATTTTTTAGTCCCATTTCATATCGTACTTTTTTCAATGCCATACACTCTAATCCAAACGCATCCTTAAATTTCGGATCATAATATCGAGAAGCTCCCCTCCATCCAATCATCGGATTTTCTTCCATCGGCTCGTATAAATCTCCACCCAACAATGTACGATATTCATTCGTTTTAAAATCAGAAAATCTAATAATTACCTCATTCGGCCAAAACGTCGCTCCAATCTTTGCGATACCCTCAGCAAGTTCGTCGACATAATAGTCCGTCTTATCCTTATAGCCAACCGTCATTTCATCAATCTTCTTAACCAACCGTTTAATCTTAGTGTCCTTAACTGCTTGTTTCTTTAATTTCGGATAATCAATAAGAGCGTTCGGATGTATCGCAATATGTGAAGCAATAATAAATTCAAGTCGACCCAAACCAACCCCTTTGGCAGGTAGATAGTAATTTCTAAATGCATCATCGGGAGATCCAATATTCGCCATTACTTTCGTTTTTGTCTCCGGGATTTTATCAAGATGATGTTCTAAAACTTCAAAAGACAAATTTCCCTTATAGATAATCCCTGTTTTCGATGAACAGTCTACTGTAACATCTTGTCCCATTTCAAGCTTCGTTGTTGCATTTTTTGATCCAACAATACACGGGATACCTAACTCCCGCGAAACAATAGCCGCATGACTCGTTCTACCGCCTTGATCAGTGACAATAGCAGAAGCGATCTTCATTATCGGCTCCCAATCAGGATCAGTAATCTTAGTTACTAAGACCTCTCCTTTCTGAAATTCGGTAATATTTTTTACATCTTTAATAACACGTACCTTCCCTGCTCCAATCTTAGCTCCAACTGCCGTACCTTGTAACAAAACTTCTCCTTTCTCTTTTAATCGATATTCATAATAAACATTTTTATCAGCAGTTGAATGAATTGTCTCCGGGCGAGCCTGTACAATAAATAATTGCTTTGTTTTACCATCTTTTGCCCATTCAATATCCATCGGTTGATACCGGTTATGTTTCTTGGAGAAATGTTTTTCAATTTTAACTCCCCAGTCGGCAAGACGAATAATTTCTTCTTCAGAAATCGAAAACTTCTCTTGATCCTTTTTATCTACTGCAACTTGCTTGCCACCTCCTTTTGGAGCATAAACCATTTTAACAGTTTTAGGCCCTATATTTTTTGCAATGATAGCATTATAACTCTTCTCAAGCATCGGCTTAAATACCATAAATTCATCAGGCGTCACCTTCCCCTGTACTACCATTTCTCCTAACCCATAAGAGCTATTAATGACAACAATCTTATCGAAACCTGTTTCCGTATCAATCGTAAACATAACACCACTTGCGCCAACATCTGAACGCACCATCTTTTGCACGGTTACCGAAAGAGCAATATCAAAATGAGAGAACCCCTTATCTTCCCTATAAGAAATCGCCCTATCGGTAAAAAGTGATGAAATACATTCTTTCGTTGCCTGTAAAACATTCTCTATACCAACAATGTTTAAATATGTCTCTTGTTGCCCTGCGAAAGAAGAATCAGGGAGGTCCTCTGCCGTAGCCGAAGATCTGACAGCGACATCAGCGTTCTTCGTTTTATACAATTTACTCAGTTGTTTATAGGAGGTCTCTATCTCCGCTTTTAAAGCACTTGGCAGATCAGCTTTAAGAATCAAATCCCTTACCTTTTTTCCTATTTTTTGTAAATCTTTAATATTATGAGTATCTAACCCCGTTAATGCTTCTTTTATGCCTTTCTTCAGCCCCGCCTCTTCTAAGAAATAACGGTATGCATGCGCTGTGACCGCAAAACCATTTGGGACATTAATCCCCAGAGAGGTAAGGTTTGCAAACATTTCACCCAATGCTGCATTCTTCCCACCGACATAGGGAATATCTTCAATGCCAGTTTCATGGAACCATAAAATGAACGCTGTTTCTTTATTACTCATAGAAAAATTTTGTTACTATTGCGACAATTATTTTGTTATCTTCGATAACAGTATACCATAGGACTTTTTTGTTCTACAAAATAAATATTTTATAAAAAATCATTCGAGATATTAAAACGTAATTCCTCTTACCGTATCACTTCAAATACCTTTTTTTTAGAGGTCCTTCCCGCTACAAAACGTATGCATGAAAATGAAACATCAAAATGTCGGGCAAGGGCTTCTACAATTGCAAAATTTGCTTTATCCTCTTTCGGAGGCGCTTTTACAAAGACAGAAAAAGTCGTTTCATCTATTTTGATAACTTTTTCTTCTTTCGCATTTGGTTTTGCATATACGGTAATCTTCATAAGTCAGTGTTATTTTTCACTTTTATTGTCCCTTGTCGCAATACGATAACTTTCCCATTTTGCAACGTAACGACTGTTGAAGGCTCCCCCTGTAACCGACGTCCCGCAGAAACATAAAAATCGACTGTCTTACCAAAATATTTTTTTGCTTCTGTAATAGTCGCGGCTGGGATAAAGCCTTCAAAATTCGCACTCGGAGCAACAAGAGGCCCCGTTTTTCCTATAAGAGAACGTAACCACTTAGGGTTAGGAATTCTGAACGCAAGCGTCTTTGTTCCTCTATGTACATATTCATACTTTTTATACGGACAAGGTAAAATAACACTTATCTCCCCCGGCCATACCGTCTTTAAAAACCTCCTTTCCGATTCAGTAATGCGAACATTAAAGTGTCTCAAACTCTTAATATCATCGAGAAGAATAATGAAGGGTTTATGTAATCTTCTTTTCCTAACAACATACACCCGTTCAATAGTGTTGGGTAATAATGCCGATCCAACAATCCCATAAATAGTATCAGTCGGTAACACTCCTATGCCCCCTTCTCGAATTTTTTGTATAATACATTGATATATATTTCCCTTAATCTCCATAATAACTGTAAAAATTTATCTACTATACTGAAAACGCGATCGCGTTTTCAGTATAGTAATTATTATCTATTTTGTTTGCCGATTGAATCTTTTGCTCATGATGCTGGATATAAATCTGAAAGTGGTTCATTTTTACAGTCTCTTTTTCTTGCAGGTGAATACATCCTGCCATATTCTATCAATAAATAAGGGAAATGAAACCATTCCTTTTGGGGCACCACTTCCATTAAATCTTGTTCAATTTTATTTGGATTATGTCCGTCCGTTAAATCAAACTTTTGAGCAAGTCTACTCACATGAGTATCAACCGCTATTCCCTCAACAACTCCATAGGCGTTTCCGAGCACTATATTCGCCGTTTTGCGTGCAATCCCCGGTAAAGTCAAAAGATCTCCCATTGTATTAGGCACTATACCGTTATATTCTTTCTCGATACGAATTGCTGTCTCTAGAATATGTTTTGATTTATTTCGATAAAAACCAGTTGATCGAACATCCTGCTCAAATTCACAGCTATCGGCAGTGACATATTCGTTAAATGTTTTATATTTCCTAAAAAGATTTTTGGTAACTTCATTAACCTTTTTATCAGTACACTGTGCCGATAAAATAACTGCCACTACAAGTTCCCATGTAGTGGTATAATTGAGCGCAATTTTCGCACGAGGAAACATTTTTTTTAAACGAGGGAGTATTGCACAAACTCTTATTTTTCTCTCTTGTAGCTTTTTCTCGTCCATATTTTACACTTTATACAGCATTCCTTTCTTTATAATCATACCCTCTTTTTCAAGTTCTTTCAGATTTTTCTGCACAATATATCTATCCTTTTTTATAATGGATAATAATTTCTCTTCAGAACATGCAGCATGTGTTAATGCCCTCAAAATCGCCCCTCGTAATTGTCGATTCGAGCCCTCAAAAACAGTCGGTTTAACATAGTGTTTACTTCTTATGTTTACATTTCCTTCCGTATTTTTTAAAAAAACACCATAGTCCATCAATGCGGAATACCATTCTCGAGGTCTTTTGGTATCAAGCATCTTTTCAACATACGACATGATCTCTCTATCAGTAACATTGTTGCGATCTTTAAAAAAGAAATAAAGAAAAACTGTTCTGATATTGGTTTCAATGAAAACAGTCGGTCTATTGAATGCAAAAACGGATATTGAGGCAGCTGTTGCAGAACCTATACCCGGAAGACTTTTTAATACCTCCGTGTCATCAGGTAATTCCCCTTGATACTCTGATATTATTCTTTTCGCGCTTTCCCACATATACTTTGCCCGCCGATTATACCCAAGACCCATCCATACCTTTAGTACGGAAGAAAACCGTGCTCGCGAAAGTGTTTCGAAGTCAGGAAACCGAGTAATAAATTTATTATACGGAACAATCACTTGATCTGTCTGTGTCTGTTGTAACATGATTTCCGATACAAAAATATGATATGGGATACGTGTCCCTCTCCACGGGAACGTTCTTTTATGAACACAGTAATATCCCCAAATAACAGAACGAATTTTTTGTATCCTTGCTTTTGTAATATTTCTAATAAAAAAACTTTTTTTATATCAATACCGCTGTCTCCTTCAACGCTTTATAACCTCTTTAGATTGTTTTTTGGTCCGTTCGCTAAAAAAAAGTAGGTACAATATAGAAAAAATACCCGCTGAATTAATACAAAGTATCGCTATAAACCATCCTTTTTCGCTCCTTTGAGAAGCCTTCCATAAAGCAAAACCTTTCCATATCATTTCCCAAATAGCCACTAGAAGAAATAACCCAAAATTTTGATCCATCATAGATGTCGGCATATATTTATATATCTTTTTTTCTTTATAGTATAACTACCTTCAACACAATTTAGCAATCTTTTCATGCCAAATACAAATAATATGTTTTTCAACTATTTCAAAAAAAACAGTATATATAAAAAGTTTTTGAGTTGCATTAACGCCCCTAACCGTCAATCGCATCCCCGCAGGAATGGACACACACTTTATACGTCTGTGCCCTACGTGAATAGGCGTAATAACACCGATTATAATTTTTTTTACCTCCTGTATCTCTTTTAAAGCCTCAATAAGCAGAACAACTTCAGGGATAACCGTTGAATGACTATCTCCTATTTTATGCCCTCCAAAGAGTCCTTTTTTTGGCATATATTAACCAGATCTGGCCCATGCATATCCGACAAAAATAAGCGCTATACCCAATGCAGACATGCGTACCCAATCCGTAGGTTCCAGTAAAAGACCGAGAATAGGCACTGCAATCAACAATACTCCTGCGATAACAAGTACTTCACCAAGATTATCTTCAATAAATGCTTTTATTTTCTTAAACATATATGATTCATCAATATATTAATATTTCACCTCCTTTACAGCATACTATCCTTTCTGTACACAGTATAAATAAAACATATCGTTTTATACAAGATGGTATTATTGGCTGTCAGAAGAAATAATAACAGGTTCTGATTTCGCTCTCTTCGGAATAACAATCATCGCCAAAGTATAGGCGATAACAGCCGGAATAAAACCTGTAAAAACCATAACAACCACCCATACAACACGGAGGGCAACAGGATCAACGTCAAAATATTCTCCAATCCCCCCAATAACTCCTGCAAAAACCTTATTTGTACCACTACGATATAACCGTTTCATTGTTTTAAAAATTCTTTTTACATAACGGACATATAAAATGCGCTGAAAAATAATGTCCTTCTTCTTTCTCTTTCTTGTCATCCGCTGATAAAGCAAGTACTAACTCCTCATTACATGTCGGGCAACGAAATAATGTCGTCAGGTTAATATCTCTTTGTAGTCTCGCAGCATCACCTTTTCGTTCATATATCATTACATGATAGGTCTCTGAACTCAATTCAGAAGCTTTACGCCCGATAAGAAGTCTGATCTTTTCAATAACTTCTCGTGGTGTTTGGTATCCTTTGACCAAATAGTCATTAGCTCCAATATGAAGAGCTCCCTTAATGTCATCATCTTTCCCTGAAACGGAAAAAACAATAATAGGAATTTCTTTTGTTTCTTTACTTAACCGCAAGTCCCGAATAACATCAAGTCCATGTTTTTTCGGCAGAAGCATCTCCATAAGAATTAAGTCGGGGACTTTTTTCTTTGCGAGTAAAAAACCCATTTCACCATCCATTGCACGCAACAAACCATAATTCTCGGCTTTTAAAAGCGTACCATACATACGTTGATACCGCGCCGAGTCCTCAATAAATAATATTGTCCCTTTTTCCTCTGCCATAATTATTTTTAGTGTACTACAGCTCTTACGGATAGAAAAGTATATGTGTCGTTATAATATAGTCGTTCACCTGAGCAACCCCCATACCACCTCGTGTAAATCCATCTCTCAGTAAATTTTCTCTATGCCCTGGAGAATTCATCCATCCTTCCACTACTTCCGTTGCAACATCATCCATGGTTTTCCACTCTTTATTCACCCAATCAACTGGTGGAACAATCTGTACGGCACTTTTTGAAGCCTGCAAAATTTCTTGATACGACGCATAAGCAGCATCCATGTCATACCAATGTCCTGATGAGAATCTATCTACTACAGGACAATCTATTGGTTCATCTCCGGCTGGATATCTATATACAAGATTTTTAACAACAGGAACCATGGCAATATTTTCTCCAACCGATTGATACGAAATACCACGTTTTTGCATCCTATTGCCTGCTGTAAAACCAAATAAGAAGCCTTCATGTCGAATCAAGGGATAATGACATCGACGGGCAGGATCCGTAATTTCTTCATTATCATGAGCTTGATCAATGCTGTGTTCACGAGCAACTGCTGCCACATGCTCATCCCAAACCAAAGGCTTCTTGCCATATAACACTCTTCGCTCATTGACCTTTTCATGAATACTCGTTGCAAGTTGAAAAACATCATATATTGGTGCTTTGTTTATAGTATAAATGGCACTGCTTACCACAGGGAGTTGTACTCTATCGTCAGAGTCCTGTGAATCAGTTTCTTGGGTTTGAGGTAACGACGATACTTCCTGTTTTTCTTCTACCTGTTTTTGCTGCTCTTCTGGTGCTGTGGTTGGGATAGGCGACAGTGCCACTTCGTCACTACTGGAGATTTTTTCTTTTTTATTCAGCTGTTCCCTTGTTTGTGCATCAACTATTCCTGTCTCTGATAACCCGGATTGCTTTTGAAACTGCTTTACTGCATTTTCAGTGAGCGTACCATAATATCCTGTAACAAGCCCTGAAGGGTAAACATCTACATCATAAGAAAGAAACTCTTGAAGCTCCGAGACTTCTTCTCCTTGAGATCCATAGTGTAGGTCAGAAACAAATTGGAAATCTTGTTTTTGCTTCGTTTCTTGAGCAGCTTTTAAGACTTGTTCTGCCTGCTTCTGCAGTTCTAAAAATTGTTTAAGAATCTCTTGTAAATAAACTTTTAATGCAGAAATAACTGATGCTGGTTGTAACAATAACGTATCTGCATACACCGGACGGCTGCATTGAAAAACTATTCCTATTAGGAAAATAGTTATAAGTAAAAATTGAGACACCCTTTTTTTCATATACAATCTATTCTATTTTTTAAATAAAATCCTTCCAACAATATCGCCTTTTTGCACCGGTCCAAAATGCCGAGAATCCCATCCCCTCACTCTATCATCACTCATAAGAAAATATCCATCATCTTTCAATGAAACTAAAACCGTTTCTTCCGGGGAGGAAGATACATATGGCTCTTGATATTCTTCATTATTGATAAATACTTTTCCATCTTTAATTTCAACAGTGTCAAACGGTATCCCAACAACTCGATGAACATAATATTCATCAGACCCTTCACGATACCGCCATACAACGATATCTCCCCTCTTAAAAAACGCAGCTAGTCTATTAATAAAAATTAATTCATTATTATGCAACGCTGGCGTCATCGAGTTGTCTTTAATCAAAAACGGTTGAGAAACATACATAAAAAATGGCTGCACTAAAACTGACATAAATGTTAAGAAAATAATTACATTTATTGCATACATACTTAACGCTTCCTTCCATCCAACGTTATGTTGTTTCGTTAAAAAATATAGAAATACAGGGAATACTCCGATAGCCGCCCAAAACATAGATATAAACGAAAGCCCTGCACCAACCACAACAATAGCACTCATCAAAATAATAGCATGCCCAAAAGTAAAGTCTTTTACATGAAACTTTTTATATCGCGAAAGCAGATATAAAATAGTCGCACCAATTATAAAAAGAACCGTACATATAAGCAGTAATAAAGCAATTGTCATTTTATATTACACTATTTTCTTTAGATAACTATTATGTATGGTAACACAAATATAGGGGTATATTGAAGTACAAAGAAGAACCCGAAACGCAAAAGTAAAAATCCGCCAGCTGGCGGAAAAATTGCAACTTAAAAATTAAAACTTCGTAGACACACACAAAGCGTCGATATAATTTTTGACTTTTGCGTTGCAATTTTGAATTTTCAGTTTTGATTTTATACCGGTATCTCCACCACAAACACACTCCCCGTGTCTCGGCCAGCAGACTCCGCATGAATCACTCCACCATGAGCCTCAACGATTTGTTTCGTAAGCATCAGTCCTATTCCACGCCCCGTGGCATTCATCTCTTT
>JAZDFH010000042.1:0-2706 GCA_043808035.1 bacterium
CTCGTAATGTGATTATCGTTCATTGTTATTGTCATTAATACTCATGGTATGATAATCACCCAGCAAAAAGGAGCTTTCAGCTCCTTTTTGTGTTGGAATGGGTTTTTATTTCAGGCTACTTGTGTGTTGGACAAGACTGTCACCACCATTCAAGACAATTCTCAGGCAGAGTTCGACCAAGGTGCGTATACCGGCACATCGTATTATCTTGGAAGTTCTGCGGTTGGACTCAACCTTCCGCAAACGGCAGGTATATATACTTCCGCTATTCATGATACGGGAGTGGTTGCGAATTGGGGAACTTTTTCGTGGATACCTAATCGGCCGATGAATAAAGAATTGCCCGATAACGGCCAATCTGAAACGGCATACACTGAAGGCAATGCGACTATGAGTGGTAATGTACTCCTCTTGCATATGAATGATGGCGTCAGTGGAGCAGGAGAAACAATTACAGATACATCAGGACATAATGATCATGGGATTACATATGGAAATCCGAACTGTACGGCAACGGGCAAGTTTAATGGATCATGTGATTTCCCCGGTGGGACAAATTATGTCAGTATGACTAATCTCGATGTTAATATTGCTGCAGGAGCCAGTAATACTGTTGAATTTTGGATGTACTGGCGTGGAGGAAATGGTCAAATGCCATTTGGATGGTCACAAGCGTATGATCTGTGGTTCTCCGGCGGATGTTTTGGTTTTAATACTGGAGAAAGCAATGTTTTTGGTGTTCAGAGTACAGGATTAGCAAATCGGTGGGTTCATGTTGCTGCTGTTTTTTATAACGGTGTTCCATCTGCGGGGACGGTAAAATTATACCTCGATGGACAAGAGCGTACTGATATTTATGCATGTCTTAATACAACATCGGGGAGTCGGCTGGCGACAACGACGGGTCAGATTAGTGGATGGGCGCTCGGTGCTGGTTATTATTTTGGTGGAGTTATTGATGAATTTGCAATGTATAATCGGGCGTTATCCGCAAGCGAAGTCGCTGATCATTATCGGAGAGGTGCGTTGAGACTACGGTTTGATGCCCGATCATGTGATGATGCTAATTGTAATGGAGAGAGTTTTGTCGGTGGATATTCGGAAGCGGATAATGCGGATTTGGGACTTCCTGCCGTGGGGCTTGTGGTTGGTAATAATCGTTATTTTCAATACCGTGCAACGTTTGAAACTGATGATGTAACCATCTCCCCTGAACTTGGTAGCGTATCTGTTGAATACACTGGCAGTACCGGCGGGGAGCTTACAGCTTCGTCGTGTTTAGATTTATCAGGAGTGCTTGCGCCAACGTATGTCGTTGATATTCCGTATGATCCGCAGTTTGGTAGTGAAGAAAAAACTATGTATGGAGTACGCAAGACACCAGGGGGGCGTATTTATCTACAAGCATGTAATGCGGAATATGAGGATGAAATAACATTATCTCGATGACACAGAAGCATACAAAGAAAAAGAGTCTACTTCTTAAGAAGAAAAAGATTATTATCGTATTACTTATCACGATTAATATTTTTGCAGTAGCGTTTATTGGGTATCGATATATTATACATATCTTGCCGTATCGGACATGGTATAGTTTTGAAAATGTCACGGCAGGATATACGGTTAAGTATCCTCCTGATTGGTATCTACACGACAATGCATATCTTTCTCCTTATTCAACAAGTAAGCTGAAGCGTAGCTATCCGGTTACTATACAGTTTTGGGGATTTGGTGTTGGGCATATGAATCAACAAGCCTTCATGGACCTTGTTGATCAAGAATTACGACTTGTGAAGAGCAAAAATTCAGAAGCCATTATTACGATTGAACCTCTTGTGAAAAATTCTAAAGAAACTATTGTTCGCGCAGTGGTACAGAATTTTAAAGATAAAGCGGTTGCTCCGTTATATGAGGGTAATTTTAATTTAGAGGGTGGAGAATGGGTTTTATATTGGGTTAGTGATGGAGATGCGTCATGGAGAATAGATTATATTTATCCGTTCCAAGAGAAGGATACGTTTATGCCGATTTTTGAAAAGATTTTAGCTACTTTTGAAACAGGTAAAAATAAACATATATGGGGTCCGGACATTTTTGCCATTTTGGATGATTCTTTTTTGCAGTCGGGAGCTCAATCGGAAGAATATTTTCTAAAAGAGCCTGATGCGGGGTTTCTTGTGCCGCAATACGGTTCTTTCCCTGCTGGGTTCTCTTTGCAAAGTAGTCTTTTTACGAAAGAGTATAGTGAATATATTTATACACATAGGAGATTCGGATCGCGGATAGAGGTTTCTGAAAATAAATCAGAGAAGTATACTGATGCGGTGTCTGTTTATGCCACGGGAGATGGTCAAGACATGCAGTATACTAAGCAGGAGATAACGGTACATGACGAGGTTGGTACTGCTATTGTGTGGCACAATGACGCAGAACGAGCGAACATAATAAGTGTGACGGTCTTATTAAATAGAGGAGGGTATGTATTAAAGGTGGTACGTGATGCGGTGCCTGAAGAATCATTAACGGTGCGGCTTGTTACAGAAGAGATTGCTACTTTTTATAAAAAATAAATAACCGCGCAGCAAGCTGACGCGGTATTGCTGAAGGTTAGAGATCAAAGAGCTTGAGTTGTACTTCTTTTGAGGTTTTACCTTGATTCTCAATATAGACACAAATCACGTCCTTATTTCCTCCTTCTCCAACGGT
>JAZDFH010000043.1:0-25388 GCA_043808035.1 bacterium
AGGGTGTTTTGGAGGTTGATGTCGAGGGATAATAGGTTCTATTTCATTCCAGAGAGCGTCTGGGATTATATAGTCTTTGCGAACATGTTTCTTCTTTGTTTTCATTCATATAGTATAACATGTATTGGGATAGGCTCTTAAAGAAACAGAAGCTGATAGCATGGGAGCAAAATGATGCAGGAGACAAAAAGGTTGCTTTTGAAACATTGGTTTCTACAGGGATTAATAATTACACCAGACAAGGGACATTCACCATTTATGCTTTCAGAATACTATACATAGCTATATGAAAGGTTCGGATTACGATTTGCCCGGAGTTCCGTTTGATATGTATTTTGATGGAGGGAGAGCGCTTCACGGAGCATATTGGCATAACAGTTTTGGCAGTGTTAGAAGTCATGGTTGTGTTAATCTTCCACTTGATGCAGCTGAATGGTTGTGGTTTTGGGTTAACGGCAAGAAGCTTACAGTTTTTGTACATTGATGAAGGATGAAATCGAAAAAACAGGATATCATAATATCCTGTTTTTTCGATTGTCAGAATCAAACGTATGCTATACTAATAAAAAATATATAATGGGCTATTCATGGATTCATAAAAACAAAATAGGTTTTTTTCTAATATGTTTTGTCAGTGGGATTTTATTATGTTCTCACTGTGTTTTTGCAAAGACAGGAGGAGAAAAAATTATTTTTTTACATCATTCTACAGGAGGGAATGTGTATACTGGTGGAAAGGTAAAAAATTGGATTGATACGTATAATCAACAAAACGGTACATCATATCAGATTATAGAAAGAGCGTATCCTAATAGTCCGTATCCATGGAATAATTATCCGTATGATTACTGGAATCTATGGATTAATAGTGCGTGTAACAAGACAAATCCTGCTATTGCATGTTTGGACACGTTGACTGCAGAGTATGATGTAATTATTTTTAAACACTGTTTCCCAGGTTCTGTTATTTTGGAAGATAGTGGAAATCCAAGTATCAGTTCAAGCCGAAAGTCCTTGGAAAACTACAAGTTGCAATATCGGGCGCTGCGTGATTTGATGGATTCGTATCCTCATAATACATTTATCATCTGGACGTTGGTTCCTTTGCATCGACTTGCGACCAACGCGGAAAACGCAGCACGCGCAAAACAATTTGTTGATTGGGTAAAAAATGATTTCTTACAAGAAGATGGGGAAAAACATTCGAATATTCATATTTTTGACTTTTGGGGATTAACGGCGGGGACAGATAATTATTTAAAATATGACTATGAAAAAAGTCATACAAATAATGATTCTCATCCCAATAATAGAGCGAACCAATACAGTGGACCAATTTTTGCACAAGCGATTGTGGATGTGC
The DNA here is from genome assembly GCA_043808035.1 of bacterium. Classification (GTDB taxonomy): domain Bacteria; phylum Patescibacteriota; class Minisyncoccia; order UBA6257; family Colwellbacteraceae; genus JAZDFH01. The sequence continues at coordinate 1,364 of JAZDFH010000043.1, forward strand.
AAAAAATCGATAGTATCGCTGACATCTCTGATACTGATACTCCTTTTGAACAAAGTCCCGTTTTGGATAATAAAAGTAATTCTAATGAGGTAGAGCACATTGAGACGCAAGCGGAAGGGCAAGATTTAGGAAACAAATTAGTTGATAGTAAGGAAAATATCGCCACGTCCGTAGAAACGAATATCAATATCCCTTTGTTATCAGTTGGTACTCTTATAGGGCTTTTCATTATTTTTGTGATAGCAAAAGTGTTTATCTTTTGATATAAGCTCCCTTCGTTCAATTCTTATCCACAAGCTTATATTAGGATGATTGTGAAAATTTTTGTATTATATGTCTTATGCTCCAAAAACAATCAATTGACAATCAATCAAATATTTTTCAAGAATTTGTTGCTAATTTTGATGTACGCGATTTAGCAGAAAAGAAACTTCCCGATGAAAAAGATTTAAAAACAGTTGAAGAAAAATTTAGAATTACTTTACCATTTTCATATCGTAGTTTTGTTTTAGAACACGGTATGGTCTATACTCCCAACCTTTTAGATTTTGTCATCAATAATCACAATATATTACCCGATGTTCAAGAATTTTTGGATACTGCTGAATTGATATTGAGTAATGAAATATATTGGCAACGGGGGATGGATAAGAACTATTTCGGTTTTGCTGCGGATTGTATGGGGAACTTGATATGTTTTAATATCGAAGATTTGCGTTGTCCATCTCCTCCTGATGCCCCAATATATTTTTTTGATCATGTTTTTATAACAACAAAATTAATAGCAGATTCTTTCCTGTCATGGTTATATGCCTTAAATCAGTTAAGACTGCAATAAAATGATGTGATGAATCATAAAGACTCTTTTTATAAGGAGGTCTTTATTTTATGAGTGTATCGAAAAAGAAAGGCTGCCCTCAAAGTATGTAGACGGCTTTTTTATTTAGAGAGATATCGTTTAGTGATGCTGTCGATAAGGATAGCGGGAACGTCTATTTGTGTTGCCGCAAAGAAACCTTTTATCTGAGGTGATTTATTCACTTCAAGTAATTGTGGTCCTGTTGGTGTGCGTATAAAATCAACACCCCCGAAATCAATATTATATGCTTGAGCTGCACGGATAGAAATATTTTTTTCATGATCGGTAATTTCTATCGGTTCAGTAGTTGCACCTTTAGATACATTGTTATAGAACCCATCAATCGATGTTCGTTTAATGGCGCCGATGCACATATCTTCGAATACGAGTACTCTTACGTCATAATTATTAGGTATATATTCTTGAATGAGAATCGCTCCTGCCAGGCTTTCAATTTTTTTAGTCAGTTCGGATTCGTTGTTAATTTTCCATACATTTTCTCCTTTTGCTCCTCGTGTTTTTAGGACACAAGGAAATTGTATAAGAGACAAAATAGTTTTTTTATGAGGAATATAGCCTCGTTGATCACAAACGATTGAATGGGGGACAGGAAGCCCTGCAGATCCAAATATAGTCATTTGTGCCGCTTTGCCTTTATTTGTTGTGTCATGTAAATTTACCTGATCATTATAAGGAATTTTTTTAAAATCAATATATTCGCATATAATTGTCGCGAATTCACCCAAAATTTCTTTCCCTTTTTTTCGGATAAAAATGTATCCTGCATCATCAAAACATAAAGGAGAGCCGTTATCGTAAAAATCGATATGATTAGTATGTATATCGATAATAATATTGGTTGTTTTTGTAATACGATAGACAATTTGCCGAGTTTTACATGCTTCGATAAAAAGTTTCTCAAAAATTTTTTCAGGATTGAGTAATATAAAAGGCTTCATAAGTATATTTTACATAATACATATGGAGTAGTAAATCTCATTTCATTTACAAAAGTTAGTTTGATAGAATACTTTTACAAGTATTTTTAGTGATCAACGTCGTAATGCGTGAGATGGCTTTTGTCATGTTTCTTTGCCCTTGTCCGACAGGATAATAAGTAGGGTAGACGGGGAAATGCTTTTGATCAATATTCAATATTTCGTACTCCTTCGAGGGATATTGCGACACTGATATATTTTTTTGTAATAATATTGAACTTACTTGATTGCCAAAGGGTATAATTTTACCAGGACATATCGTTTGTATTTCATCATATATGACTGGCAAATATTCACGAAATATCGAGTTGGGGAGTGGTCTCGCATCCTGTTGGGTGCAACTTGCAAGATTCGTGATATATAACTTTTTTGTAGAGATATGAGTGTATAATTCTATAACATCTGTTTCTTTCCACTCTTCTGGACGAATGGTACAAATATAATCGATAGCAGCTTTATCAATGAGTGTGAGTTCCGCAAGCATTTGCCACACTTTTTTTGTCCCAACCCAAGGTGCTCGTAGTCCTTGCCATGTAGGATGGGCAGAGACATTTCGAGCAGTTGGGTTCATAAAAAGCAACATAATATCGGGATAGTGCAAACATCCTGCGCCACGTATCATTTCGTTCTTATTATGTCCGTATTTTTTATGAAGCTGACGTTCTTTTGGAGAGGGTGGTGTAAGTTGCAACGTTTTTATCATGACTGACACAGAATACAGCTATTTATTGTTCTTGGGGATTTCCATTTTTTATATTTTCCACAAGTGTTATAAAATCAGGTTTTTGAAAGTAACTTTGTAATTCTTCTGTCTCCAAGAATGAATCAAGCATCCATGGTGTTTGTTTAAGTCTTTCCGAAATAACATCATAAAGTCTTCTTTCATTTTCCGATTTAGCAAAATAGAAGCAACATCTAAAAAGAGGTTTTGTCGCAGCGACTTGATCTGTTTCTAAAATATATGATCTAAAATATGCTTCCGCTGCTGCATTATACATTTTAAGGCAAGCGAGACATACGCCATAGTTAAACCAACTTGTTGAAATTTTGGGGTCTATATTTATAATCTCTTCTATTGATGATTTTGCTTCTTCGTAATTTTTATTTTTAAATGCCTCTCTGAAAAGGCTTAGTTTCTTTTCAGTTTCTGTTTCTATAGATCCTTTTTTAAAAAAGTTGAACATATTAGTATTGTAGTCTAATAGAATAAAGAATAAAAGAAATTGTATAATTATCATTTTATTGTGAAAGTAATGACTTTGTAATTGACACATTTTGTAAATATGGTATTCTATAAAAAGTTAATCAGTAATATGAGCGACTATGATAGTTATCTTAATTTTTAAAGAAATATAAGAAGCTATCCGCTCCTTAAAAAATTATGAAAAAACAATACTTGAAGGGCGTAAAATACGACCTTCAAAAAATTATCCAAGATCTACCTACCAGAAAGGCAAACAAACTAATCAAGTTTGCTTTGAGAGCAAAGCACGCATGGGATCAAGGTTGCGGGCCGGGCTTTGATGAAGACCTGTTAACTTTAAGATTAGAGCAGGCAATTGCATTTATTGCCAAGGGCACGAATATGCCAGAGAAGAAGGTAAAGAATATTATCTTCCAAGATAATGGTAGTACGGTAAAGAAAGTATTGAATAGAATCAAGATTACTCCTGCAGAGATTGAAAAGGCATATATCAAGACTATGGCGCCAGGTACCTGTATGGGATTTTAGATACTCAAAAACCCGTTTCGTAATTATTACGAAACGGGTTTTTTTATAGATAAAAAATCAAATTATTTATTATCAATACAAATGATACAATTGATCTTGATGAAATAGGCTAGGTGGAGTACAATCAAAAACCCACCCAATACTGGATGGATTTTTGATTTCAGAATGAGTGATATGTAATATTAGAACCTAGCTGATTGTTCAATAAAAGTTAATGCTTTACCTGTTTTGTCTCCACGTCCGGTACGTCCGATGCGGTGGATATAGTCCTCATAGGTAGAAGGAAGTTCGTAATTGATTACGTGGCTGATATTAGGAATATCAAGTCCGCGTGCCGCTACGTCTGTAGCAACCAAGACCTTGACTGCGCTGTTTTTGAATAATGTTAAAGCGCGTTGGCGTTGACCGTGATTTTTATTTCCATGGATTGATTCCACCTTGAAACCGTTATCGGAAAGCAGTTGAGACAAACGTTCAACTCCAAATTTAGTCCGTCCAAAGATTAACACTTTGTTAAATTCGGGTTTGACCAATAAATCGCGTAAAAGGTCGAATTTTGTCTCACTTTTTACATAGACGACATCTTGATCTATTCCAGAGGCAGTATCGCGGGTTTTGACTGAAATATTGATAGGATTGTTCAAGAATTCGTTAATGATACATTTGATATCATTTGACAATGTTGCTGAGAAGAAAAGGGTATGACGGTTTTCAGGCATAGCTGACATTAGGAACCGCATGTCGTTTATAAATCCCATATCGAGCATACGATCAGACTCGTCCAAGACGACAGTTTGAAAGTTTTTTAGTTGTAAACGACCGCGTTCGCTAAGATCCTTAAGTCGTCCAGGGGTTCCAATAACAAAGTTATGGCTGCGACGTAGATCATCGATTTGGCGGAAAATAGGCATACCTCCCACAGCACAGACCGAAAAGATACGTAGACCGAAAGCGAATTTGATTAATTCTTGATTGATCTGGATTGCCAACTCTCGCGTAGGGGCAACGATTAGTACATTCTGTTTTTTGTCGTTTACAACCTTGTTCAAAAGTGGAACGATAAAAGCAGCCGTTTTCCCTGTCCCAGTATTTGCAATACCGACGATATCGCGACCTTCCAAAACATGCGGAATAGCTTGGTCTTGGATTGGTGTCGGATTATTATAGCCGGCTCTCAAGACATTTTTTTTTAGGCGGTCATCAATGGAAAAACTTGCAAAAGAATTCACAGCCTTATAAGACTCCACCTTTATATCAGGAGAGGCTTTATTTATAAATTTCGATACATCACTGAACTGATTTCGTCCTGCACGAGACCTGCTTGCGCCTGGACGTCTGCTGAAGCGTTGGCTTCGGCCAATATTTTTATTATACATATATTTCTTCTAGTCTTTGGTTAAGAGATAAGCCGACTAGGATCTCTTAAGTTCCAATCTAAGAAGAATATATGGAGACAAGAGATATAACTTATTGAGATAGTTATATTACAAATATAATATCTTGTCAAGTGGATGTATTGAAAGTAACCTTAGAGTGCGCAAAAGGGGGGATGGAAACAAATTTAAATTTTTATGGGGAAAAAAGTTTGGTTTTTCCTCTTTTGCCCCAAGTTTGTCAGTATCACTGTATGATTTTGTAGACTATCCAAATACCGGCTATACTACCGATGGAACTAAAAATAACGGAAGAAAATGAGAACATACCTGCCCCCCATAATGAAGGGATAAATCCTCCGAGGATGGATCCAAGAAAAAGACCAAGATAAATAAAACGACGATCAATCATATCGTTTTATAGAACCTTTTTATATTATTTAAGTAAATTTTATTTATGTTTTTTATTTTCCAACATAACTTTTTTTATCTCCAATCTCTTCTTTGTTTTGCGAGAATGTGATTCCTGTTTACTTACTCCTGATCTTCTTTTTGCCATATGTGTATTTTTTATTCGATTATTTTATATGAGTGTACCAAAAAATTTCGACAAAGAGAAATACTATGCCTTTCTTTTGCATACAGTAGGGGAGTTGCCTTTATTGCTCCGCACTATCTTTGTAGTATTCAAAAAGCGCTTTAATACCGTCTAAGTTTTGTTCCCATTCAATGGTTTCGTGAGTTTTGAGTTCAACAGTGATTGCAGGAATATCAATCGAAGCGAGCCAGCCTTCTGCATCGCCTGTAACCTCGTAGGCATCAAAAGAGGCAACAGAATCGTATTTTGCTGCAGTTGCATATCTTTTCATGATTTCAAGCGTTTCGGGAAGAGCTCCATTTTCACACTCTGATGCGTAGACAGTATTTGCCTGACTATGCCAGAAAATGAAAGCATTCGGTTTATTTTCCAAAGCAAAATCACGAATCGCCGCAGCCTCCGGTTCAGAAAACGCTGCTGATCCTGCACTCACCGGATTTCCTTTCCATGTACTTTTGGGTTTCCACTTACAGCCAAAGTTGCGGTTAATATCAACATTATGCGCGTTAAAACGCGCTGATTCTTTCGAAATATCAGAAGGTACATCGTCTATGGAGAAGCGACCTTCTTTACCGATTACTTTATATACACCATCGGGATTTGCGGACGGGATTACGGTAATAGTCATATTTGTAGGAATGACTCCACGGTTGGCGTCAAGATAGTCAATAAAGGTATACGCGAGTATGACGCTGTTCCACTCATAGCCGCCATGTATACCACCAACAAACACTAAATGTTTCGTGCCGTTTCCATACGTGTATGCGTCAATAGGTCTCCCTTCCACAGATGAGCCGATTACGTCATGTTTTGGTACGGAGGTATCCGGTACAATCGGTTCAGGAGATAGAGATTGTTCGTTATTCTTGTGCACCATACAATATATAAGGAAGCCAACACCGAGTAGGGCAATAATACCTATTACAATACGTCGTTGTGTAAAAAGGGGTCTCATTTATTGCGCGTAATATTTTAGCAACGCATCTATACCGGGTTTGTTTTTTGCCCATTCAGTATCAGTATGGTTTGTGAGTAACACACTGATTGCAGGGATTTCTTTTTTCGCGAGCCAATTTACCATGTCTCCTGTTATTTCATAAAAATCAAAAGTTTTATATGCAGGATACCCCGATGCTGTTGCATACGTATTCGTAAGAGTGGTCGTCTCCTGCAAAACACCATTATGGCAACTTGATGCAAACACACCACCTGCAGCGCTATACCACACTACTACGGCTTTTGGTTGTGCTGTTTCGATATATGTTTTCATCGCTTGACTTTCCGGCTCTGAAAATGTTTGAGTTCCACCACTTACAGTTTTAGTCTGCCATTTTGCATTTGTTTGCCAGTCACAATCAAAGTTACGATTGAGATCTACATCATTCGCGTTAAATCGTCCGGATTCTTGCACTGTTTGTGATGGCGAAACGTCCGCTTTCGTAAACCGTGCCGCAGTACCGACAGTTTTAAAAAGTCCGTCAGGATTTAAAACAGGAATAACCGTTACTTTTACATTGTCGGGGATACTGTCTGGATTCGCTTTGAAATAATCCATCGCCTCGTATGCAACGAGCGTCGTATTCCATTCATACCCTCCATGTATACCTCCAACGAATAAAATTTCGGTATCACCGGTACCATAATGATATGCGGTAATATCCCGACCTTCCACTGATGTTCCAATAACAGATTCTTCCTTATTTACCTTCGTTTCTGTCACAGGCGTAGTAACCTGACTTTCAGTTTCTGCAGGGATTGTAATAGGTGGCACATCAACATTTGTCGTTGACGACCGGTTAATTAAGAAGTAAATACCAAGACCCCCAAAAAGAACAACAAGGAATATAATAATGTACTTGTTCATGTTTTTCATAGTAATTTCACTATAGCATAAATACGGTTTGTAGCAATCGAGGGCTTGGAAATGAAAATAGCCGAACTTCCTTTTTTAGAAAGTTCGGCTGTTGTTTAGCTCCTGTCATGGTGTATAACTCTTTAGTATGAGTGATGCATTGCATCCACCAAAACCAAAGCTATTGGATAAAATTGCTTTTGAAATAAAATCATCTTTCCTTTCTCTTAAAATCGGGTAGCCTTCGGCGTCCGGATCAAGGGTCTCAATGTTATGAGACGCTGACAAGAAGTGATTCTTCATCATAATGATAGAAAAGATTGCCTCATGAACGCCTGCAGCACCAACCCCGTGTCCACTTAAGGATTTTGTTGAGGTTAGGTACGGCATTTGTTCTCCAAATACGGCCTTTATCGATTCTAATTCGATAATATCTCCAACGGGAGTGCTTGTGCCGTGGGTGTTTATACAACTTATTTCGGACGAATCCATGCTTGCATCTGCCAGAGCTTCTTGTATGCATCGAGCACCTCCTTCACCGGAAGGACGCGTCATGTCTTCACCGTCGGAGGTTGCTCCATAACCAACCAGCTCGATCAATATATTTGCGCCACGGGCAAGAGCATGATTAAGCTCCTCCAAAACAACAATACCTGCGCCGCCGGAAAACACGAATCCGTCACGATTTTTATCGTATGGACGAGAAGCTTTTTCCGGAGTGTCGTTGTAACCTGACGATAAAGCCCTCATTCTATCGAACGGGGAAGCGACAACCCAGTCAGATTCTTCAACACCACCTGCGAACATAACATCTTGTTTTCCTAAAAGGATTTTTTCAAAAGCCTCTCCAATACAGTGTGCGCTTGTAGCACATGCCGAAGAAAGACTAAATGTTACACCTTTTATTCCAAACAGAGTTGCGATGTTTGCCACGGCACAACTTACCATTGTTTTTACAACATATGTTGTCCCAAGCTTTCTGATACCCTTATTTCTAACAGTATCGGCGACCTCAACAGGCGCTACAGGTGCTCCGCCACCGGTCCCTATAAGCGCTCCTGTTCTTGGATGGCTTATAGCTTCTTCTTTTAATGCAGATTGCTCCAGCGCTTGCAGCATGGATAAATAGATCAAAGCAGCTCCTCGGCTCATAAACCGTCCAATTTTTCTGTCTATCAGAGAAAACGGATCTTCTATTGTCTTTCCTCTCACTTGTGAGGCCATGTTGATTGCCGCGTACTCAGCGCAGTGTTCAATCCCGGATTTTCCGAGAAACAACGAATTTTTTACTTCTTCCGCGCTGTTTCCAATACTGGAAACGAGCCCCATACCGGTGATTACTACTCTTTTTCGTTCCATGATATCCCTCTCCTTTTCCTTTATGTTTCTTTTAAGTTCGTATATAAAAGCAATTTTTTAATGTACATCATTTCAAGGTACTTGAGTCATATATATTGATTTAAGACCTAAAAGTCAATAACTTGTACAAGGCCACCCAGATAATGTAGTCAACTACAATTTTCAAGAAAAACTTCAGTTTACTGACAACTTTTTCCTTGCGAAATATTAGAACTTGTTTAGTGTATTAATTTGGACGATGGGAATGATATGACATGGCAAAAGAATGGTGGCTGACCTGCTCTGTAGAAAACACCAAAAACATGAGATACTAAAGATATGTTCCATACTTCAAAATCACCAAACAACATAGCGTTTGTTGCGTACAATACAGCAAAACAATCATTACCTAATTATCAACATCTCAAAAGTCCTAAGAAGTTTACACAACCTCAATTAGTTGCCTGTCTGGTATTGAAAGAGTTCTTTACCGCCGATTATCGAGGTATTACAGAAATACTATATGATTCAAGCGATCTCAAAAAAATACTAGAGTTAAAAACAATACCTCATTACACCACACTGCAAAAAGCAGCACAACGACTTACCAAAAAAGATATACTCGAGAAACTCATACAAGAAATACTCTGTATCGCAATCAAGGGAAAGATCATGAAAAAGAACATACATCTTTCCGCCATAGATGGTACAGGATTTGAATCACATCACATCAGTAATTATTTTGTTAAACGAAGAGCAAAAGGTCAAAATATATACCAAACAACAACATATACTCGATATCCGAAGGTTGGTATTATCTCAGATTGCAATACTCACTTAATTCTTTCAGGGGTACCATCTCGTGGTCCGTATCCTGATATTTCACATTTCAAAAAAGCTATTCTGGAAGCAGAAAAACATATTCATTTGAAAATACTTATCGCAGATGCAGGATATGACAGCGAACATTCACATGTTTTTGCCAGAGAAAAAAATATTCGAACCATTATTCCACCTCGAATTGGAAGGAGTACCAACAAACTTCCGACTGGTAAATGGAGGAAGATAATGTACACACGATTTAATACAAAACTTTATGGTCAGAGATGGCAAGTTGAAACAGTTAATTCTATGATCAAACGAAATCTTGGTTCATTCCTGCGTGCTCGTTCGTATTGGAGTCAGTGTCGAGAGATTATGCTCCGATTATTCGTACACAATGTGATGATTGTACGTAGGTAGATGTTTTCTACAAAGCATGACTGACCCCATTTCCGAGCGTACGATTTGGGTCAAAGCCACCACGTGCTCCGCGCGTATTACTAAGGATGTCTATGACAAAAAACATCAAGAGTTGCAAGATAAACTTGAACTTTTTGAAATTGAACTATCAGAACACCGAAAAGCGGATAATGATTACCAAACCATCGTTGCAATGGTGCTTTCTGTAGCACGCAGGGCAAAAACTATATTTGAAAATAGTTCTGATATAGCAGGAAAACGGGCATTTCTGAATTCATTACTTCAGAACCCGACTGTAAACGAAAAAACGCTAGATTTTACCTTGCGTTCTCCGTTCAATCTAGTGCTAGAATTAGCTGATAGTCCTAATTGGCTCCGCAGGTAGGACTCGAACCTACAACCATCACGTTAACAGCGTGCCGCTCTACCATTGAGCTACTGCGGAATATAAAATAACATCGGTAATTTTTTATTACCGTATTTTATTGTAAAGCGTGAAGCTTCTCTTGGCAAGATTAGTTGGTATTGTAGTGTTCGAGTTGGTCTTTGAACTCTACGGCGTATATTTCCCACAGTGCAAGGAAGAGGGCCATGATGATAGGACCGATGAGGAATCCTGCGATACCAAACACCGCTATACCTCCTAATGTTGCAAAGAAGACAAGAAGGGGATGCATCTGTGTGTCTCGCCCGACAAGCTTTGGGCGTAGGATATTATCTATTGTTGATATAACACCAACACCGAAGGCTAATATAATGATACCTTTAAATATTTCACCCATTGCGATCATGATAACTGCCACAGGAAACCAAACGATACCTGCTCCTAAGAGCGGGATAATGGAGACTATCATCATTACAACGCTCCAGACAATGGCAGATGGAATACCAAGGGCAAAAAACAGAATTCCGCCAAGCGTTCCTTGAACGAGGCCTGTGATCAGTGTTCCTTTTAACGTTGCTTTACTAATGGATAGAAAACGTGTTACCAGTAATGATTCTTGGTCTTTTTTTAGGGGACTCAAAAACATAATTTTTTCTATCATATTTTTCCCTTCTATGAGGAAATAATACAAAGTAAAAAACATTACAAAAAACCAGAGGACAAAATTTGCAACGCCTTGATATGTTTTTTGAACGATGGTGAGTATCCATTTACTTGTGCTCTGGACAATGCCGGCAATATCTTGTTCTTCGATTTTCTTGCTTATATCAATCGATTGAAAAAAAGGTGTTTTTTCGAGAAAACCGGTGATACGGACAATGTTTTGCTGATAGACAGGGTCACCAGAGGATATTTTTTGAAAAATTTTGTTTGCTTCGTTCGTTACAAGACCTGTTACTCCTAAAACAGGTATGATAATGATGAAAAAAATGATAGCAACAGTCAAAAGCGCGCTTGCGTGTTTGCGTCCTTTTGTTTTTTGGACCAAATGCTTATACGTGCTCTGAAATAGTGCGGCTAAAATTGCAGCGGTTAGAATTGCAGTGAGAAATGGCCGAAATAAGAAAAACGTTAATATACTTACGACGCCTAAGATGCCGAAGAAAAAGTATGTGTTGTAATTTTGCAGTTTCATTTATATAGGGTGGTTATATATTGAAGTTTACGATATTTATTGCTGTCAATCAATAAGTACGCTATGGTTATAGAAATAAAAAGTTATGTTTATAGACGATGTTACAATTCATGTCGAGGCCGGTGCGGGAGGCAAAGGAACGGTTTCTTTTGATAAAAACAAAGGTGCTCTCGGAGCTACCGGAGGGAGTGGCGGGTGTGGTGGCAGTGTTTTTATAGAAGGAGTAAGTGATTTGAGTGTACTTCGGCATTTTCGTAACAAAAAAGATTGGCGAGGAGAAGACGGGAAAGATGGACGTGGGCAATGGCGTGACGGTCGAGATGGCGACTCTATTGTTTTGAAAGTGCCTGTCGGTACTGTTGTGCATAACAACGACGCAGATACTCATATTGAAATAAAAAAGATAAATGAACGTATTTGTGTCGCAAGAGGTGGTAGAGGTGGTAGAGGGAATTTTCATTTCCGTTCATCAATTAATACGTCTCCAAAAGAGTTTGAGGAAGGGAAGCCGGGAGGATCATTTGAAATCAGACTTGAGCTAAAACTGATTGCGGATATTGGATTTATAGGACTTCCAAACGTTGGGAAGTCAAGTTTATTAAATGAACTTACCGGTGCGAATGTCAAAGTGGCAAATTATCGATTTACTACCCTTGAACCGAATTTGGGCGCGTTTTATGATCTTATTTTTGCTGATATCCCGGGATTGATTGAAGGAGCATCGGAAGGGAAAGGTTTGGGAATTCGATTTTTGAGACACATTGAACGCACGAAAATATTATTTCATTTTATTTCCGCAGATTCATTACATCCCGTAGAAGACTATCTTGTTATTCGCAAAGAACTCGGTGGATATAATAAGGAATTATTAAAGAAGCAGGAATATGTTTTTATCAGTAAGAGTGATGAGGTGGACGAAAAAACGCTTCAGACAAAAAAAGATGCATTAAAAAAGATAACGGAAGGAGATGTAATCGCTGTTTCCATCCTTGACGATACAAGCATGAATAATATTCGTGCATTATTAAACACTATTGCTTCCCAGAAACACGTGTAGGTGAATTCTATTCTGAAGGTAGAAACAGACGAATTTTATCGAACGGTTGAAAGACGTGATAATTTTATTCAGTAATTGTATTGCCGCAAAAAAGATATGGCGGTATTATTCTAAATAAGGTATTTAGGAATATGAGTACAGACAAAAAAAAGGAGGGGGATGTTCGTAATAACGGGGGAGGAGATGTCTTTAATCGTTATCGCGCAAAGGAGTTAAGTTTTCAACGACTTTTTTTGTTTGTTGTGTTATTAATGATTCCACTTATAGGAACAGAGAAGGCATTTCAAGAATGGATTAAAATCCCTTTCGATATCTTCCCGATACACCAAAACTATTTTTTGTTTGGACTTGTTACATTGATTGTTTTTATTGGTGGACTGCCTTTTTTTAAAGGAGCATTTCGTGAAGCGGCAGAGCATCAATATAGTACGATGACTCTCATATCCGTCGCATTGTTGATGGGTTGGTTTTTGTCGTTGGGAGGTGCGTTTCAGTTTATTGCCATTGAATTTTATTTTCCGATGGGCACGTTGGTGTTGGCATTGCTTTTTGGTTATTGGATTGGCATGAAGCTGATCAGAAATGCTTCGTTCGGAGTGCATCGGCTTACCACGCTTTTTCCGGAGAAGGCCTATCTCGTAAAAGGTGGTGGTGGTGTTGAAGTGGATCTTGATCAAGTGAAGAAAGGAGAACGTGTCCGAATTATGAGTGGAGACATTATCCCTTTGGACGGGATTATCGAAAGTGGTCAAACGAAAGTAGATGTATCTGAACTTATGGGGGAATCGGAACCGTATGCTGTCAAGGCGGGGGAAAAAGTTATCGCGGGGATGAGAGCGATTGACGGATCGATCACTATTTCGGTTGAAAAAGAAAAGAAAGATACGGTTTTGGCAAAAATTATTGATATCATCCTGCAATCAGAGAAGATAAAACCGGACACGCAAGAAGCTGCTGAACAACTTGCGCGATATGTTACGTTGTTTGCGTTAATATTTGCGGCATTTTCGTTTTTGTATTGGGCTTTTGTTGGGGGTGGTAATTTTTTATCTGCTTTTTTGATCGGTATGGCGGTTTTGGTAGTAGCTTCTCCATATGCGCTTGAATTTGCGGTTCCTGTTGTAACGGCAGTTGTCTCGTCATTAAGTATTCAAAAGGGCATTCTTTTAAGAGATACCAATATTGTTGAAAAGGCGAAAGATATTGAATATGTCATTTTCGACAAAACGGGTATTTTAACCGAAGGAGAGTTTAAAGTGATTGAAGTGATTGCCTTTGGTAAAAACAACGAAGCCAGTGTTTTACGGTACACAGCATCTGTTGAAATGGAGTCATTACATCCTGTCGCAATGGCAATTATTAAAGCGGCATCACAAAAGTCTATTAGTTTCGGGGAAGCTGAAGATATTGAATTTTTCCCGAGTAAGGGCGTGGCCGGTACCGTGATAGGAAATCATATTATTGTTGGAACGGATTTATTATTACAAGAGAAGGGGATTGATACAGAACCATTCAAGGACGATTTGGATAAACTTAATAAAAAAAAGAGAAATATTGCATGGGTAGCAAAAGATGGAGCGGTTATGGGTCTTATTGGTTGCGCGGACGCAATTAGAGCGGGAGCCAAGGAAACAATCACAGAATTGAAAGATTTGGGTATTACTCCTGTAATGTTGACCGGTGACGGGCAGGAAGTAACTGAATGGGTTGCAAAGACACTTGGCATTGAACGTTTTCACGCACAAGTTTTACCGGAAGATAAAGCACGAATTGTATCTGTTTTGCAGAGAGAAATTTTAGGTCGTTCTGATGGCAATAGAGATGCTGTTATCGCAGTCGTTGGGGATGGTGCATATGACGCTCCCGCATTGAAACAGGCTGATATAGGTATTGCTATTGGGGCACAAACAAATATTGATGTTGAGGCGGCTGATATTATTTTTATGAAGAAAGACTTGAGAGATATTGCCTCCCTTGTTCGACTGAGCCAATATGCTGCGTCGAAAATAAGCAGGAATGTCTTTTTATCTATTCTTTATAACATCATAGCTTTGCCGCTTGCCGCAGGGGTTTTTGCGCGCTGGGGTGTGGTTATTCGACCGGATATGGCGGCGTTGTTGATGAGTGTTAGCGCCCTTCTTATTGCATTAAACGCTCTTACCTTGCGACATTTAAAATAACACGTTATAGTGTGAAAATGAAGAAAAATATACTTATTACAGCTACATTAATTCTTGTGGGTATAGGCGTTCTTTTTGTATTACAAGGGAAGATAACAGATCGTACGGGGCAAGTTGGGCTTGAGTCTCGCGTTGAAAGTGTAACAGGGCAGCAGCCAAACGGTTCTGAAAATCTTGCGAATGCTTCTCATGCATTGGATTCCTTTGCTCAATGTTTAACTGAAAAAGGGGCAAAATTATATGGCGCGTCATGGTGCCCTCATTGTCAAAATCAAAAAGCTAAGTTTGAAGCATCGGTGGAGTTTGTCCCGTACGTTGAATGTGCGACGAAGGATGGTCAAGGACAGGCACAGGAATGTACGCAAAATGGTATTAAGGGATATCCGACATGGAAATTTGTCGATGGTTCTGAAAAAGTTGGTGAAACATCTTTACAAGAACTGGCCAAGACAACAGGGTGTCTTTTGCCTGAGAGTTATTAAGCAACGGTATAATTGTTTATAATTTATATGTATATGATATGACGATATATATAGTACTTAGTGTTATTGCCATTTTGCTTATCGTGGTTCTTTTGATGCTCACAGTACTTATCTATCGTGGGAAGAACAAGGCACCGGACCAATCGATATCAATACTCCAAAATCAAATAAACGAAGTTACCCGAACCCTTGATACGCGTTTATCCGAATTACATCGAACTAACCAAACACAATTTGGGCAAAGCAACCAAATTGTTCAAAATATTGCAAACTCGAGTAATAAACTGATTACTGAGGTAACGGAAAAAATCACGAAATTAGACGAAACCAATAAACAAATTATTGGTTTTTCTGCACAACTGCAAAACTTGCAAGATATTTTAAAAAATCCGAAACAGCGTGGAGTATTAGGTGAATATTATTTGGAAACTGTCTTAAAAAACGTATTGCCGCCGGAGCGATTTCAAATGCAGTACAGGTTTGAAAGCGGAGATATTGTTGATGCTGTCATATTTCTTGATAAACAAAAAATCCTTCCTATTGATTCGAAGTTTACTCTTGAAAATTACAATAAAATTATTGAAGAGAAAAATCCGAATGAACGTGAACGTTTTGAAAAATTATTCGCTATGGACATCAAAAACCGAATTGATGAGACGGCGAAATATATTCGACCGAAAGAAGGGACGATGGATTTTGCATTCATGTTCATTCCTTCTGAAGCAATCTATTATGATTTATTGGTAAATAAAGTAGGAGCTTTGAAGTCATCAACGCGAGATTTGATTGAATATGCATTTCAACAGAAGAAGGTTATCATCGTTTCACCTACTTCTTTCTTGGCATATTTGCAAACCGTATTACAAGGATTGCGGGCATTGAAAATTGAAGAATCAGCTAAAGAAATTCAAAAAGCGGTGTTAGATCTTGGCCGTCACATGAAGGCGTATGAAGAATATCACCAAAAATTAGGGAATACGTTGCAATCTACCGTAAAACATTTTAATGCATCAAATCGTGAATTACGGAAAATAGATAAAGATGTATATCATGTTACGGATGAACGATTACAAATCGAACCGCTCAATATTGATGTCCTTGCCGATGAAGAATAAAACTTTGTACGAGTTCGACGTTAAAAAAAAATGGGAACGATTACAAAAGCGGATAAGTCTGTTTAGGCATATCCCATTTGTTGATTTTGTCATTATTGCAGGTTCAATGGCAATGGAAACAGCGAGGGAAGAATCGGATTTTGATGTTATTATCGGTGTACGATGCGGACATATGTTTACTGCTCGTTTTTGTGCCGTTGTATTATTTGAATTATTCGGATGGCGACGTGGAAAGTGTGAACAGAATGAGAAAGATAAAATTTGTATGTCTCATTTTGTCACATCTGCACGTTATTGTTTGCAACCGCCATATAATCCGTATTGGGATGTGTTGTATCTGTCGTTAGTGCCGATATGGGGTGATATCTATCTTATAGATAAATTTTTTGAAGCCAATAATACATGGCTTTCCAAACAAAGACGTTATGGCACGAAAGAACATCAACGGAATAAACGCTATGTAGCAAAGTCTCCATCAATATGGGCAAAACAGGGGGAAAAGATATTATCAACATCTATTGGTTATGCAATTGAAAAAGGATGTAAAAGATTGCAAATGGGACGAATTCAAATATGTATTGAAGAAGGCTATAAACCGAGGATTGTTGTTACTGACGATGAATTGGAATTTCATCCTGACACGCGCCGTATCGATGAAATGGTAAATATTGGCAAATATCGATGATTTTTTGACAAGAAAAGTAATGATGATATATCTTTTTTAAGGGATTGAAAAAAAATAAAAAAGGTATATAGTATATGTACACTATAATGAAAATTAAACCGTTATCCAATCATATTTTCCTTGAGGTAGTAGAAGAAGAAAGAACAACCAAATCAGGTATTGTCATACCTGATACGGCAGAAAAAGAGCGTCCAATGAAAGGCAAGATTGTTGCTGTTGGACCTGGAAAACGTACAGAGAAAGGTGAGTTAATCCCAATGTCTGTAAAAGTTGGAGATTCAGTGCTTTTTAAAAAATACGGTCCTGATGAGATTAAATTGGAAGAAAAGAAATATTTGGTCGGAGATGAAGACGATATTTTGGCAGTTATTGTTGAATAAATAAACGTCGTTGAATAAATAAAATATACACGTATGGCAAAACAGATACTTTTTGATAAAAATGCACGAGAAAAACTTAAGAGAGGAGTCGATATCCTTGCAGATGCGGTCAAGGTCACTTTGGGACCACGAGGCAAGGCTGTTGTCCTTGAAAAGGGTTACGGTTCGCCAGTCATCACTCATGACGGTGTGACTATTGCAAAGGAGATAGAATTGGAGGATAAGGTAGAGAACATTGGTGCCGCTTTAGTAAAGGAAGTTGCATCGAAAACAAATGATGTTGCAGGGGATGGCACCACAACAGCAACGTTACTTGCTCAAGTCTTTGTCCGAGAAGGACTTAAGAATACTGCAGCGGGGATGGATGCGGATGAAATGAGTGTTGGTATGAATAAAGCGCAAGAGGTTGTGTTGAAAAGTTTGAAGGCACAATCGAAAGCAATTAGCGGAAAGGAAGAAATCGCTCAGGTAGCGACTATTTCAGCTCGCGATGAAAAAATTGGTGCGCTCATTGCGGATGTTATTACTCAAGTTGGTAAAGATGGAGTTGTAACTGTTGAGGAATCGAAAACGCTTGGTCTTGAAAAAGAATTGGTTGAAGGTATGCAGTTTGATCGAGGATATATTTCTGCGTATATGGTAACAAATCCGGATAAAATGGAAGCGATACTCGAGAATCCGTATATTTTAGTCACCGATCAAAAAATTTCGTCTATTCAGGAATTATTGCCATTACTTGAGAAAATCATGCAATCAGGCAGAAAGGATATGGTCATTATTGCGGAAGATGTTGAAGGAGAGGCACTTGCAACACTTGTTGTAAACAAATTAAGAGGTACATTTAATGTCTTAGCGATGAAGGCTCCTGGTTTTGGTGATCGTCGAAAGGAAATGTTGCAAGATATTGCTGTCGTGACCGGCGCAGAGCTTGTTACTTTAGATGTTGGCAGAAAACTTGCTGAGACTGATATTACCGCGCTTGGGCAAGCGCATCGAGTTGTGGCAAATAAGGACAATACGATTATTGTTGGAGGGAAAGGAGATAAAACGGCAATCGATAAACGAGTTGCACAGATTAAGACACAGTTGGAACAAACCGATTCGGAATTTGATAAAGAAAAATTACAGGAACGACTTGGAAAACTTTCCGGCGGTGTCGCGGTTATTCGCGTCGGTGCGGCAACAGAGGTTGAACAAAAAGAGAAACAACATCGTATTGAAGATGCGGTTCAGGCAACAAAAGCTGCAGTTGAGGAAGGTATTATTCCGGGCGGCGGTGTTGCATTGGTTCGTGCAGCTCAAGCTGTTGAGAAAATGATTAAAGAAATGGATAAAACGGCAAGCTTGGCGGAAATTGCCGGAGCTCGCATCGTTTATGAAGGGTTGAAAGCGCCTGTATACCAAATTGCTGAAAATGCGGGGCATAGTGGTGCTGTCGTTTTGGATAAAGTTATGGCGGGAGAAAAGGACTATGGATTTAATGCGGCAAAGGGGAAATTTGAGAATCTACTTGCGGCAGGAATTGTTGATCCGACCAAAGTAACGCGTTCAGCGTTCCAAAACGCTTCATCTATTGCATCCATGTTATTGATTACAGAAGTGGTTGTTGCGGAAATGCCTGAAAAAGATGATAAGAAAGGCGGAGGTATGCCTGGTGGTATGGGAGGAGGCATGGGTATGCCTGATATGTACTAAAACAATAATTATTCTTGGTTAGTTACGAAAAAAGCCATCTTGTTTCCAAAGATGGCTTTTTTTATTTTATTTGAAAGAATAGGATAATTACCTGCGTATTATATTAAGGTAAATAAGTTTACTGCATTTTTTTGATAGTTTTTTCCAAAAAAAATGATATAATAAAAAAAGACGTAAATTATAATCAATAACACTATAAAATATGGGATTATTCGCAACTTTAGGGTTAATAGCAATTTTGGTAGTAATAATAGTTATTTCTTCATATAACAAACTTGTTCGACTACGATACCGGGCGAAAGAAGCAATTGCAGATATTGATGTGCAATTGAAACGAAGATTTGATCTTATCCCTAATCTTGTTGAAACAGTCAAAGGATATGCAAGTCATGAAAAAGAAGTTCTTGAGAAAGTCACCGAAGCACGAGCAGGCGTTGCACATATGCAAGGAGATCCATTAGAACGAGATAAAGCGGAAAATGCACTTTCGAGCACGCTTAAAACATTGTTCGCAGTAGCGGAAAATTATCCGGATTTGAAAGCGAATACAAATTTCTTGGACTTACAACGAGAATTGGCGGATACTGAAAACAAAGTTCAGGCATCTCGTCGTTTCTATAACACAACAGTCATGGACTACAATACGAAGATAGATACATTTCCTGCAAATGTGATTGCGAATATGTTTGGGTTCATGAAAGAGAAATTTTTTGAAATCGAAAATGCAGCTGAAAGAGAACCTGTAAAAGTACAGTTTTAGCATCACAAGATAGTGAGTCGGTAAAAATTTCTGTGACAAAAAAATCATGGCATCATTATATACACATAAATCTCAAAATATTACGAAGACATGGATATTGTTTTCTGTGTTTTTCGTAGTAGTGATGGGTATCGGTTGGGTTTTTAGTCAACTATACGGTGATCCAAGTATATTGGTTATAGCCGTTATTTTTAGCTCGGGCATGAGTATCGTAAGTTATTGGTATTCTGATAAAATCGTACTCAAGATGACGAACGCAAAACCGGTTGATATGCGATCGGCGCCGGAGTTGTATCGTATTGTCGAAAATCTTTCTATCACCGCAGGGCTTCCTATGCCAATAGTATATATAGTGCCGGAACGGGCGCCTAATGCATTTGCTACAGGACGCAACCCTGAACATGCCGTAGTAGCGGTGACGGCCGGTCTTTTAGAGCGTCTTGATAGATCTGAACTGGAAGGAGTCCTTGCTCATGAATTATCACATATAGGGAATCATGACATCCTCATTTCAACAGTTGCTGTCGTACTGGTTGGTTTTGTATCTATCCTTGCTAATATGTTTTTACGTTCAATGTTGTGGGGTGGCGGATCGCGTAGACGGAGTAGCGACGATGGAGGAAACGCACAAATAATATTTTTTTTAGTAGGAATTGTTTTTTCGATTTTAGCTCCAATTGGCGTAACGATCATCCAGCTTGCGATTTCTCGCAAACGTGAATTCCTTGCTGATGCTTCAGGTGCGCTTTTAACGAGATATCCAGAAGGTCTTGCTTGCGCGCTTGAGAAAATATCATCCGATTCAACTCCGATGGCGCATGCTGCAAATACAACAACAGCACATATGTGGGTTGCTGACCCATATAAAGAAGGCAAGAAAACACCGCTTATTCATAAATTGTTTATGACTCATCCACCCGTAGAAGAACGATTAGCAGCACTTCGTGATATGCGTGTGTAGATGCACAATTGAATAAATAACAGTAAGCATATATACTGTTTTTTAGTGATGCAGCATACATTTGGAAAAACAATTATTATCGGTCTCGGTGGTTCAGTGATGTATCCGGAAACAATTGATACTGCATTCCTCAAAAAATTTAATGCTTTTGTACGAAAACGGTTAGATAATAACCGTTTTATTATTGTTGTTGGCGGCGGTCGTACAGCTCGTATTTATCAAGAGGCAGCAGCAAAGGTGGTAAAAACAAGCAATGAAGATAAAGATTGGCTTGGTATTCATGCCACGCGAGCAAACGGACATTTATTGCGAGCAATTTTTGCTGATGTTGCTGATCCGACAGTTATTGATGTACGTGGGAAAATCCAAAAATTGCAGTATCCCATAACAATTGCCGCAGGATGGCGTCCGGGTTGGTCAACCGATTATGTAGCTGTCGCCCTTGCTGAGGATTTCAATATTAAAGAAGTTATTGCGGCAGGGAAACCTGACTATATTTACGACAAAGATCCATCGAAATATAAAAATGCAAAACCGTTTGATTATCTTTTGTGGTCCGAATATCGCGCAATGATACCTAATGAGTGGATACCTGGAGCTCATGCCCCAATTGATACCGTCGCTGCAAAAGCAGCGGCAGAAGCTCATAAAACAGTCATTGTTATAAACCCGAAAGACTTCCTCAACTTTGGTAATCTTTTGGCAGGCAAGAATTTTAAAGGCACTGTCGTCTTTTAGAGTTTATAGAAGTCTCTTAGCCTTGTCCCGTTGTACCAGAGGCCGTATAATGCAAAAGAAGCGGTATACAGTCGCTTTTTATACAAAAAGAGGTATTAGATTCTTGTTGGTAGACAGGGGATTGAATAATCTCTTTTTTTCAATAATAAAGGAGAGGTGCTAGAGTGGTTTAATAGGTAGTCCTGGAAAGACTATGTACGGGAAACCGTACCGAGGGTTCGAATCCCTCCCTCTCCGCCAGATTACCAAGTTAGAACCGAAGTAAAATAAGGATATTTAAACCAGAGTCATGCCCGAATTCACTTTTACAAAAGAAATACTCACATCATTTATTGGAACATTATTTGCTCTTTTGTCGGCGGGGTTTGTTTGGCTTATAAAATCGGCTTATGAAAAGCATAGATCAGAAGTGCTTGCCTTGGCAAAATTTGAGAGAGTATTTGCAAACAATCTTACGATCTTAAAAGATAATTTTGATTTTCTTGATAAGTGGATTGCTTCTCTTAAAAACAATTGTCCATACAGCTTTCACTTTGAGAACTACTATATTAACGAAGAAGAAACCTATAAAATTAGCAATTTAGGATTGATAAATCGGTTGCTCTCTGTAAATTACATGTTACGAAGAACTGGTCTTGATTTTGCCAATATTTATAAAAATTATTGGGAAGTAATTTTTAAAATTGATTCTATACAGGATGAGGTGCGAAAGGAGCAAAACCTGAAGACTTATCACGAGAATATCCTGGTAAACCTTGAACAGATGAAGCAAGGTTATGAAGTAATTAAAAACAGTGTAGTTGATGTTGTTGCTTACATTCGGGCCGTCAATAAAGTAAGGCGACAGTCACTTTTTGGATATATAAGTTTCTTGTTTGTAGATGTTTTTCCGAGAGTCACAAAGAATTCTATAGAAAAAGAAGTGGCAATTTTAAGGAAGAATATTGAAAGAAATGAGAAAAAATCAAAATAATTATGGCATTATTCAAAATTCACAACTCGACAGTTAAAAAATTGGTCGCCCGCGACCTCGCTTTAGAGCGTAACCTTCAGGAACTTTTTGAGGCAAATTTGGAAGATATTTTGAACATTACTTTTCTTGCTCATGAATACTCAACGAGTTTTGGTGGCAGAATTGATACGCTGGGTATAGATAAAAACGGTTCTCCATGCATTATTGAGTACAAGAAAAACCAAAACGATAATGTTATTAATCAAGGACTTTCATATTTGCGTTGGCTTCTTGACCACAAAGCCGATTTTGAAATTCTATGCCAAAACAAAAAAATAGATATTGAAATTGACTGGGACTCACCACGCGTCATTTGCATCGCAGAAAGCTACAACAAATTTGACCTTGATACGGCAGATATTCTGCCAATTAATGTTGAGCTTTTGCGCTATCGCATTTACGAAGAGGATATTCTTTATCTCGAACCGGAAAACTACCAAAAAGTGAGAATATCTACCTCCGGCATTGTTAAGAAAGCGAAACTAGGCAAAGAGAAAATCGAGCGATTGCAAAAAACTTATTCCGTCGAAGATCACCTCAAAGATATAAGCAAGGAAGCTGTCGCGTTATTCCATAGTTTGCGCGAAAAAATTCTTGCTCTCGACGAAAACATTATTGAAGAGGCAAAGGCAAAATATATTGCCTATAAAACTTCAACAAATTTCACCGATATTGTTGTAAAGCAATATGGACTAAAAATTTTTCTAAATGTAAAAAGCGGACAATTAAGTGACCCGCAAAGTTTGGCTCGCGACCTCACAAAACCAAAAACTATCGGCCATTGGGGTAACGGTGACTATGAAGTTAAACTAGAGAAAGAAAGCGAGCTTGAAGCTGTATTTGTGCTTATCAAGCAAAGCTACGATTTGAATAAATAAGCATTATGCCAAGACGTAAAACGATAAATAAAACTAACATAAAAAGGCTTGCCGGCATTCCTGCTTTTGATGCATGGGTTTCTTTTACCTGTTTGAGATGCTCTCACAGAAATAATTTAAGTGTTGGTAAAAATCTTTTGAATCCGAGCGAGGCGTACGAAAACGCACTCTGGAAATGTGAAAAATGCGGATTTATTCACAGTAAAAGTTCCGATTTACCTGAGAAGGACTTAGCCGGTAAGAATTTGCCATTCAAGGAATGGGGCAAAAAGATTACGACTCATACTTCCGTGGCGACACAAAGGTTTTGGAAAGCATTTTTTACTATTGCCACCGAATACCATAGTTCTTACTGGAAACAGTGCAATACCTAGTCTTGTCCAACACACAAGTAGCCTGAAATAAAAACCCATTCCAACACAAAAAGGAGCTGAAAGCTCCTTTTTGCTGGGTGATTATCATACCATGAGTATTAATGACAATAACAATGAACGATAATCACATTACGAG
>JAZDFH010000044.1:0-12817 GCA_043808035.1 bacterium
CTCGTAATGTGATTATCGTTCATTGTTATTGTCATTAATACTCATGGTATGATAATCACCCAGCAAAAAGGAGCTTTCAGCTCCTTTTTGTGTTGGAATGGGTTTTTATTTCAGGCTACTTGTGTGTTGGACAAGACTAAGGGTGGAATTTTTATTAAAATAATGCATACGAATCTATTACCCTGAATAATTGTTCCACAAATATTGTTTCGAGCATGAGAAATTTAATGATATACTGTTGAGCGTATGAATATTTTAGTTTCGGGATCGGTTGCGTATGATGTGATTATGGATTTTCCGGGATCTTTTAAGGATCATATTTTGCCGGATAAAATTCATATGTTAAATGTAAGTTTTCTTGTTGATGGCTTGCGTAGAAATTTTGGGGGCACTGCGGGAAATATTGCATACAATCTTTCATTGCTTGGTGAGAAATCGACGATTTTAGCTTCGGTTGGGAGAGATTTTGATCGATATAAGGAATGGTTGCATCAAAATAATATTGATACTTCGCATATCAATGTTTTGCCGGATGAGGATACGGCTGTAGCGCATATGATTACTGATCAAAGCAATAATCAGATAATCGCTTTTTATGCGGGAGCGATGCAGTATGCGTGCGGACCGATACAGGGAAAATTTGTAACGGATGATGTGTTCGGGATTGTTGCGCCTGGGTATAAAGATGAGATGGTTGCGTATCCTACATATTATCGAAAAAATGGCATCTCGTTTATTTTTGATCCTGGGCAGCAGACATCTACTCTCTCGAGCGATGAATTAAGACAGGGAATGAAAGGAGCGAAGATTGTTATTGTAAATGATTATGAATGGGCGTTACTGCTTCAGAAAACAGGCATGACGGAAGAAGATGTTTTAGTGGTAGTGGACATGGTGATTGTGACGCTAGGGGAGAAGGGTTCAAGGGTGATTACACAAGCGGAACGGTTAGACATCCCCGCGGTACAGAACCTTTCGGTGAAGGACCCGACAGGAGCAGGGGATGCATATCGGGCGGGACTTATCAAAGGATTGAACATGCAATGGTCGATCGACATCGTTTGTCGTTTTGCCAGTGTTGTGGCAGCGTATGTTGTTGAAGAACATGGAACGCAGGTACATGCATTTACGTTTGATGATGTTCTAAAAAGGTATAAAGAGGCGTACGGGAACGAAATAAAATAAATATAAAAAATATTATGGAATACGATATAAAGGATATTTCTCTTGCGGATATTGGTAAAAAAAGAATTGAATGGGCGGATAATGACATGAAGGTTCTTCGACAAATCCGTGCGCGGTTTAAAAAGAAGATGCCTTTTAAGGGGCTCAAAATGTCTGCGTGCTTACACGTTACGGCAGAAACTGCTAATTTAGTTCGTGCTTTAAAAGCGGGCGGTGCGGATGTATTACTTTGCGCATCCAATCCGCTTTCGACGCAAGATGATGTTGCGGCGAGTTTGGTGCGAGACTATGGAATTTCAGTATATGCCATTAAAGGAGAAGATAAAAAGACGTTTTTTTCTCATTTGCATACGGCAATTAAACACGATCCGCGTATCACGATGGATGATGGCGCTGATTTAATTTCGACCATTCATAAGGAATATCCGAATAAATGCGGTGAGATATTGGGAAGTATGGAAGAGACAACTACTGGAGTGATCCGTCTGCGGGCAATGGAGAAGGATGGAGCACTTAAAATTCCAGTTGTCGCGGTAAATGACGCACGGACAAAAAATTTGTTCGATAATCGATATGGAACAGGGCAGTCAACGCTTGACGGTATTATTCGTGCAACAGACATGTTGATTGCGGGGAAGACGGTTGTTGTTGGTGGATATGGATGGTGCGGAAGAGGGTTTGCGATGCGTGCACGAGGCATGGGAGCAAACGTGATTGTAACGGAAGTTGATCCGGTCAAAGCTATTGAAGCTGCTATGGAGGGATTTCGTGTAATGCCAATGTATGCAGCCGCGCCAATCGGTGACCTATTTTGTACATTGACCGGTGATATTAATGTTCTGGATAAAAAACACTTTGATGTTATCAAGGACGGCGCGGTTGTTTGTAACTCGGGGCATTTCGATGTTGAAATAAACGTGAAGGCATTGAAAAAGAGTGCAAAAACAGTTCGAAATGATGTTCGTCCATTTGTTGATGAATATGTGATTGCGGGAGAAGGAGGGAAAGACAAGAAAATTTATCTTATCGCCGACGGAAGGTTGGTTAACCTGGCAGCGGCGGAAGGGCATCCTGCTTCTGTTATGGATATGAGCTTTGCGACACAAGCGTTAGCAAGTGAATGGGTTGTTTTAAACCAAAAAGATTTGCAGCCGAAAGTGTATGTACTTGGTGATGATATAGAAAATGATGTTGCCCGTTTGAAAATGAAAGCAATGGGGATACAGATAGATACCTTAACGAAAGAGCAAGATCGATATTTGCGGAGTTGGCAGGAAGGTACGTAAAGTATAGATAGATTTACTTTTTAGGGTAAGAAAAAGACTGGTAAGCCAAGGAGGGACGGCTACCAGTCTTTTTTGTGCGTTGTAATGATACAACGGCCGCAGTTTAGATAAAATCCTCCCTGCAACAGATTAACTTTACCACAATTTATTTATATGTCAAGGTGATGTACTCGTCCATAACATATGGCACATAACATATGGCAGTCCTGGGGTTGTACTGATTCATGTTATACTTGATATATATGATAGCGATACTCCATAATATTCGTAGTTTGTATAATGTTGGCTCAATGTTCCGTACTGCAGAGGGGGCAGGAGTTGAAAAATTATATTTATGCGGCATTACCCCGACTCCTGTAGATATATTGGGGAGTGCTCGTCAACCACTTGCAAAAGTTGCGCTTGGCGCTGAAACGATGGTTCCATGGGAGTATCGAAAGAGTACGACGTTGTTAATAAATAATTTAAAAAAGAGAGGGTATAAAGTTTATGCAATTGAGCAGGACAAACGATCTGTTTCATATTCATCTGCTATAAAAGATTCGTCCGATAAAATAGCATTAATGGTAGGTCATGAAGTGGAAGGATTACCAAAGACTATTGTTGATAAAGCGGATGTTATTTTAGAAATTCCAATGTATGGCAAGAAAGAATCACTGAATGTTTCGGTAGCTTTTGGTATCATTGCATATGAATTATGTCGAAAAAAATAATCAAAATTATGCTAATCAGTATTTTATTTTTTTTAATTATTTCTATTGCTTCGGGAGTGATATGGTGGTATTTTGCTCGAACAAAACCAATCAACGCATCGGTGCGTATTGGTGATAATGTTTTTGCTGTAGAAATAGCAGATACGATGACTCGGCGCAGTGCAGGGCTTTCCGAAAGAACAAGTATCGGAGCGCGGGACGGAATGTTGTTTATTTTCTCAAATCCTTCGATACAGCGTTTTTGGATGAGAGGTATGAAATTTTCCATCGATATTATATGGATACGAGACGGGCATATTATTGGTATTGAGAAAGCTATCCCTGCACCAAAGACGGTCATTGAGAGTATGAACACCTATACGTCGCCGGAAAAAGTTTCAGAAGTACTTGAAGTTTCCGGTGGTACAGCGGATGTTTTGGGGATCAATGTTGGAGACGCAATATCGATTATACGATAGCTTAGAGCCTGTTTTGAAAGTCTTGTGACGAAAGATACTTCCCAAACAGACTCTTATTCGCACACAAGACATTTTTTGATACACTTACTTATAAGAGCTTGTTTAAGTGGACTCTAAAAAATAATTTATAAACATACTATGAAAAAGAAAAAAATTGCGATCAATGGTTTTGGGAGGATTGGCAGATTATTACTTCGACGTCTTCTGGAACAGACGGAGGAATTCGAGGTTGTTGCAATAAATGATCTCGGTGATTTCGAAAATCTCGCGTATTTACTGCAATACGATACGGTCTACGGAAAGTATCCCGAAGCAGTGCATATTGATGGTGAATATTTAGTTATTGGAGAAACTTGTATTAAACTTCTTCATGTTATGAATCCGACAGAGCTCCCGTGGGGGGAGTTGGACGTTGATGTTGCGGTTGAATCAACGGGTATTTTTGATTCATTCGAAAAAGCGAATATGCATATAGCGGCTGGTGCAAAACATGTGGTAATCACTGCTCCCGCAAAAGATGAGGATGGTGATTTGGGGAAAACGGTTGTTATGGGGGTCAATGAAGACGCCATGGGGACATGTAAGGTTACGTCAAACGGATCATGTACCACAAACGCGATTGCATCTGTCGTTGCCGTAATGGAGGAATCCGTTGGTGTCGAGAAAGCAGTTTTGAATACGATTCATTCCTATACGGCAACGCAGTCTATCGTTGACGGCATTGTAAAAGGACATGATTTTCGGCGGGGAAGAGCAGCGGCGCAGAACATTTCACCATCAACAACTGGTGCAGCTCTCGCGCTTGGACGCGCAATCCCGACAGTACAGGGAAAGTTTGACGGTATTGCAATCCGTGTTCCTGCGATAGTTGGCTCGATAGCTGATGTCACGTTTCTTTCAAAGAGGAAAACGTCTGTAGAAGAAATCAACGATATATTGCGAAAAGCGGCGCAAGATCCCCGATGGAATAATGTCCTTGCGGTAACGGAAGAACAAATTGTGTCGTCCGACATTGTAGGGTCGCGGTATGGTGCAATCGTCGATCTCGGATTTACCAAAGTCGTAGATGGCGACTTGGTAAAACTTTTATCGTGGTACGATAACGAATCTGGCTACGTTTCGACACTCGTGCAGCATATCAAAATGGCAGGGGAGAGGGTATAGGAAATTGACATTTTCTGTATTTTATTGTATTTATTAAAAATAACTTTAATAGTTATTTAATAATTAACCATGCTTTTATAGACTTTTAAAAAGTATTTTTTTAATAGAGTCTGTATAAAGTGTGCTCAAATAAGTGAAGAAAAATATCGCTATTGGTATTTTATTGATTACTGCAATTTTTGGTTGGACATCTTCAAAAGCTACTCATATACAATTAGAGGAAACAAAACAGACGGCATTTTCTGTCATTTCCGAAAAAAACGAAAAGATTCATACGCTTTCCGAGCAATACAGTGCTTTGGATGAAAAATATATTGTTACTGAAGAAGCTCTGGAAAAAATAAGTGCAGAAAAAGGATCTATTGAAATGCAATTCGAGTATCTTGATGGTAAATATGGAGAGCTCGATGCAGTGCTTACTGAAATTGCTGATCAAGAATATATTCTTGATGAACATGATTGTAAGCACTTCAGTGCAGAATTAAAAGACAAGCTGGAAAATATAGGTATAGAAAGCGAAATAGTTTTAGGAGAGGACGGCGAAGAAAAAGGTCATGCCTGGGTTGGTTTATGGATTGAACCTCAAACAGGTGATTTTGTTTTCGTAGCAGACAACTATGATGAAAACTACCTTCCAACAGACTCGACGGTTGAAGTTATAGATGTATATTTTACTGCTGACGAAGTCTATAGTATGCCTCATATTCCTAATCAATAAAAACCATAAAAGCCTCTTTTAGCTTATATACTGAAGGAGGTTTTTTATTTTAATATTTTATCAAGAGAGCATTAAGAAAGAGAGATGTTATTCCTTTTTGATCGTTTATATGAGATAAGATAGTGAGATGAGGCGTGGAGTGCGGTATATAATTTATTCACTTCTTTTAACCTTAGGGATACTAGGAGGGATTTTTTTGGGTTCGTATCAAAAAGGATATTTTTCTCATACGTATGTTGCGCAGCAAAATGGAATTGCTCAAATGTTGCCTGAAGGAGAGAAGGAAATAACTCTATTGTTTGTCGGAGATATAATGCTTTCGCGTGGGGTTGCGTATCAGACTGAGAAAAATGGTGGGGATGGGAGGTATCCGTTTTTGCGGATTGCCGATGTGGTGCGAGGTGCTGATATTGCTTTTGGTAATCTTGAGGGGCCGCTTTCGGACGTGGGGACAGATGAGCGTAATCTGTATTCGTTTCGAGCTGATCCGAAGATGATGGAGGGATTGGTATATGCCGGTTTTGACGTGCTTTCTTTGGCGAATAATCATATTGGCGACTGGGGGCATGATGCTCTTTCGGATACGGTGCTACGGCTGAAGGCGGCGAATATTTTGCCCATTGGCGCGGGCGAAAATTATAGGGAGGCAAATAAGGTTGTTGTCAAAAAAATAGGAAACACGCGTTTCGGATTTTTGGCGTACACGAATTTGCTACCTGAACGGTTTGTCGCAACGGAGGACAGGGTTGGAGTAAGCGAATGGGGCATAGAGAAGATAAAGAAAGATATTACTCTTGCAAAACAAAAATCGGATATTGTTATTGTGTCTTTCCATTGGGGAGAGGAGTACTCAAAGGAGCCTGTAATGTATCAAAAAGAGTTTGCGCGTGCGTGTATTGATGCGGGAGCTGACATTATTGTCGGGCATCATCCGCATGTCGTGCAACCGGTTGAGCGGTATAAAGATGGAGTGATCATGTATAGTTTGGGAAATTTTGTGTTTGATCAAAACTTTTCAAAGGAGACAATGCGAGGATTGATGGTAACGGTACATGTTAAGGAAAAGAAAATCAGTGATGTACAACAAAAAACAACTATTATTTCGTCAGGATTTCAGGTTGCTGTGGAAAAATGACTCTTTGATTCATCGTTTTTTTATTGCATACTAAGAAGTAGTTATTTAAAAATAATAAGTATTATAAAAAACACCTACGGGTGTTTTTATGTACTTAAAAGAAATATGAAAGATTTTTTTCAAAGAGTATGGAAAGTGTTTCTTTGTACTACACTTTTAATACTCCTTTTTTTTGTTGTTTCTTATGGATATAAGAGATACGACAAAGTTGTACCGGTAACTGTTAAAAAGTCATCTGATACTGCAGGAACTACGCCACAGGTGATACAGCTGGAAACTGTTATTGCACAGGATATCCGGATATGTGAATGGCAGGATGGGTGTGTATTCTCTGGCATATTCTTTATAGTCAATGATGTAAAGACGTGTGTTTCCGTCCCGTCTCGGTTAGAACGAGACGGAATAGACATAACAGAAACGTTAGCCGAACCGACATTTGCCGGTTGTTCGTATGATGAGACGATGTGTATGTTCTATCTTGTCCCGCAAGAAGGCATAGAAGCATATCATCTTCCTTTTAAAGGAGAAGTGCATCTCGTGTTACTTGGGGGGAGTACTACGGATAGTACGCCTTCGTCTATATCAATAGAGCTGGTTTCGGAAAGGGAATATTTGTCACGGGTGATTGAATCTCGTGAATTGCGCATTATTGAACAAATTGAAACTTTAGAACAAGAGAGGATTCTTCATCCTCTTAGTACAAAACAGATAGAAAAGGAAATAATCCATTTACAGAACGA
This sequence comes from bacterium, assembly GCA_043808035.1. Lineage (GTDB taxonomy): Bacteria > Patescibacteriota > Minisyncoccia > UBA6257 > Colwellbacteraceae > JAZDFH01. Next base: position 7,400 of record JAZDFH010000044.1, read on the forward strand.
GCTTGATGCTTTGGAGAAGAAAATGGAATCTTTTATGACTGAAACTATTTGACCACAAAAGCGATGCATATGCATCGCTTTTTGAATTTCTCTAACCTTTGGTAAAGCTGGAATGTATAGAAAAAATTTCAATTTTTTAGACTGGTGAAGTTATCCCCTAAATTGTAGAAAGAAAAGAAATGTAATGTTATACTACACTTGTTAAATGATCAAGAAGATGAAGAAGAGCCGTGGATTCACCTTAATCGAGCTTATCATGTACGTAGGGATATTTGCAGTCAGCATAGCCTTGTTGAGTGGAATATTCATGCTTACCGTTAAGGTGAGCACACAAGAGATGAAAGGAGTGGAAGTTTCTCAAGAACTTGAGCATGTCGTAAAGATCATAGAACAGACTATACAACACGCGAGTCTTATCGAGAAGACATACGAAGGACTAAGCGAAGCAACACCATGCAACCAATATTGCAGCGTAAAGATACGAACAGAGGACAGCGCGACAGATCCAACAGTCATCAGGTCAGATGCAACAGGAGTATACATAAAGAAAGGAGTAGGGAGTGAAGAACAACTCACGAGTTCACATATCAAGATAGACCAGTTTATCCTAACAAAATACGACATAGCCGGAGGGCACGCGACGTTAGAAGTAAATGCCAGTTTCACCTATGGCGCGGAGAACCCCGAGTTAGCGGTAACGCGAGCAATCAAATCAGCAATTGGGAGAGTATCGGCAGCGACCTTTGATTCAGACCTTTTGCCTGATATCAATAATTCAAGAGACATTGGACAACCAAGTCCAGAGTTAAAATGGAAGAACGTGTTTTTAAGCGGGATATTCGGATTAGGGACGTATAACGTAGACCCTGGCGGAGGTATTGAAGGATCTTTGTATTACAACACCGTGGATGGCGCGGTGAAGGTGCATGATGGGAGTTCATGGAAGGGTGTTGGAGGTGTATGGACAAAGACGGGATCTGATATTTATTTTGATAGTGGTAATGTGGGGATTGGGACAACGAATCCAGGAAATCAACTCACAATTCAGCAACTGGCGAGTGGCAATAAAGCGTCACTTTTATCCGTTGATCAAATGGCTCTCTCGCAGCTTGAAGGAGGCGCGTATTTTGGCCGTGTCGGCATAAAAGAAAATCAATGGGGATTAACCGATTATGGAAAAACATGGACCCAAAAGACGAGTGATACGACGAGAAACTGGCGCGGAGTAGCAATGTCGAGTGATGGAAAAATTCAAACAGCAACTGTAGATGGTGGTTATATTTATGGATCAACAGATTATGGAAATACGTGGGCTCAAAAGACGAGTGATGCAACACGAAATTGGTATGGAGTAGCGATGTCGAGTGATGGAAAAATTCAGACGGCAATTGTTTCTACTGGTTATATATATGGATCAACAGATTATGGAGATACATGGGTCCAAAAAACCAGTGATACGACTCGATTATGGAGAGGTGTCGCAATGTCGAGTGATGGAAAAATTCAAACTGCTATTGTAAGCGGAGGCTATATTTACGGTTCCACTGACTATGGTAATACATGGGCACAGCGAACTAGCGACACTACGAGAAATTGGTATAGTATAGCGATGTCTAGCGACGGCAAAATTCAAACTGCGGGTGGCGTTGGTACTTATATTTATGGTTCTAATGACTATGGTAACACGTGGACGCAAAGAACGAGTGATACTACAAGAGATTGGTATAATAGTATTGCAATATCGAGCGATGGGAAGATTCAAATTGCTGGCGCTGAGAATGGCTATATTTATGGTTCAATAGATTATGGCACTACATGGACGCAAAAAATTGGTAGTACGGGAAGATGGAGAGGTGTCACGATGTCGAGTGATGGGAGGATTCAGACTGCTGGTGCATATACAGATTATGTTTACGTTTCTGTGAATTATGGTAATACATGGGTGCAATCGAGTGACGCCACACGAAATTGGTATGGAATAGCAATATCGAGTGATGGAAGGACTCAAACGGCAGCTGTTTTTGGTGGCTATATCTACCGTTCAGTTGCGAGCGCGTATACATTGAGCAATATTGGTATTGGGACAACAAATCCGCGGGCAAAACTTGATGTATCGGATATTATAACATCATCGATTGCTTTTTCTCAGGGTACAACAGTCTCGTCTCTTTACGGATTTAATTCTATGTTGAATCTAACCAGTAATCTTGGTATACGTAACACAACATTTGCTAAAGCATCAGCAATACTGAATCCGAATATTGATTTAGTTAATGTTGGCACAATCCAGGCAGGGCAAACACATTTAAGATCAGGAGGCACCTTCGCGGCAAAAGTTGATTATGCTACTGGAACAAGTCCACGCACTGTTTCCATTGGTGACGTAAATGGGGACGGTAATAACGATTTAGCTGTTGTGAATTTGAATTCTGCTACAATTTCAGTATTTATAAACAACGGCAATGGCACGTTTGCGGCAAAGGTTGACTATGCTACTGGAACAAGTCCGTGTACTATTTCCATTGGTGACTTAAATGGAGATGGGAAAAACGATTTAGCTGTAACCAACTATGATTCTGCTACAATTTCAGTATTTATAAACAACGGCAATGGCACGTTTGCGGCAAAGGTTGACTATACTACAGGCACGAACCCACACACTGTTTCCATTGGTGACGTAAATGGAGATGGGAAAAACGATTTAGCTGTAACCAACTATAATTCTGCTACAGTTTCAGTGTTTATGAATAACGGCAATGGCACATTTGCAGTAAAGGTTGATTATACTACAGGCACAAATCCACGTACTGTTTCCATTGGTGACGTAAATGGAGATGGGAATAACGATTTAGCTGTTGCTAATTATACTTCTTTAACTGTTTCTGTGTTTATGAATAATGGTAATGGTACGTTTGCAGGGAAGGTTGATTATGCGCTTGGATCGAATGTATTGTCAGTTTGCGTTAGTGACTTAAATGGAGATGGTAATAATGATTTAGCTGTAACAAGAACTGCTTCTGTTGTTTCCATTCTTTTAAACAACGGCAATGGCACGTTTGCAGTAAAGGTTGATTATACTACAGGCACAAACCCAAACATTGTTTCCATTGGTGACTTAAATGGAGACGGAAAAAACGATTTAGCTGTTGTTAACTCAACTTCTAATACTGTATCAGTTCTTATAAACAATGGTAATGGCACATTCGCAGCGAAGGTTGATTATGGAACAGGAGCGGTTTCACTTTCTGTTTCTATGGGAGATTTGAATGGCGATGGTAAGAATGATTTAGTTGTTGCAAATCAGAATGTTCCTACCGTATCAGTGTTTATGAATAATTCTACAACAATCTTTTTTGCTAATGCTGCCAATGGAAGAGTTGGGATAGGAACGGATAATCCACAAGCTAAATTGCACGTTGCCGGAGTAGTAGGAACTGATGGTATTATGTTTCCCGATGGGACATTACAAAAAACTGCGGCAGGAGGAGGAAGCTTTGGGGCATGGTTATCAAGATCAAGAAATACTACCTACCAAGCGGCAACAGATGGTTTTGTTGTTGCATATACTGATAATTCATCAGGTGGTGGTGGTCAATTAGAAGGGTTAACAGATAGTAATAATCCTCCAACAACAAGACGGACGTGGAGTGTGGATGTCTGGAGTGGACAACAGGGAGGAATCAGTTTTCCTGTTCGTGTAGGAGATTATTGGAGAGTTAATAGTGGCTCAGGTGATGTCTTTTGGCTACCTTTTCAATAATTTTTGTAGAAAATTTTTTTTAAAAATAATATTTTTTGGTATTATCTATAATAGAAGATTATGCATATTTATATCGGCGCGGATCACCGAGGATTCCAATTAAAAAAGCTTATACAAGAATATTTGATACAAAAAGGATATCACGTTATTGACGTAGGCAGTTATGAGTATAATGAAAATGATGATTATCCCGATTATGCGAAGAAAGTTGCGCGCGGCGTAGCGGAAAATTTTGAAGATAATCGTGGTATTGTAATCTGCGGTTCCGGTATAGGAGTTAGTATTGTCGCGAACAGACACAAAGGGATTCGTGCGTTTATCCCACTCTCTGTTGAACATGCCGTTTTGGCACGAAAACACAATGATACGAATGTGATTGCCTTTGCCGCCGATTTTATGAATTTTGACGATATCAAGAGTATTTTAGATGTGTGGCTTACAACACCCTTCTCCTGCGATGTACGGCATAAACGGCGGATTCGTGCGATGGATAATATCTAATGAGCACTATAGATTAATATTATGAATATTTTTTATCTTGCAGGCTTCTTAACAGCAATTACTTCGGGCTTCTTGGGAGTTATTGTATTTTTGCACGATATAAAATCTTCTTTGAATCGTTCATGGGCATTCTTTTGTTTTGCGGTTATGATGTGGGGTGTATGGTGTGCAGTTGTATTTAAAATGCCGAATCATGCGCAGGCGCTTTTTTGGGGACGCATTATTTATAATGGCGCTGTCCCTTTTATTCCGACAACATTTTTGCATTTCGTTTTTGTTTTTTTAGGAATGTATGATGAGAAAAAGATATATATTCACTTATGTTATGCCTTAAGTCTCTTTTTTGTCTTTATAAATGTTTTTTTCCCACCATACTTAATTAAAGATTTAGTATGGGTTTTTGACTCATTTTATTATATTACGCCGGGGGTGTTTTTCCATCTTTTATTTTTATACTTTTCAATTGCAGTTGTGGGAGGCCTATTATTGTTGATTAAAGGCTACAAAAATTTAAAAGGACAAAGAAAAGCACAGGCTAAATATCTTTTTGCAGGAATGAGTATTGGTTTTGGTGGCGGGACAACAGCATTTTTTGTGCTCTATGGTATTCAATGGAATCCTGGGTATGGAAATATGCTGATTCCATTATACCCGTTGATTATGTCGTATGCATTAGTTAAATATCAATTTTTTACGGTACAAGTCGCATTTGTTGATATGTTAGTGGCAGCGGTGTGGTCTTTGATGACATTTCGATTATTCGTCCTTCGTGGAGAAAACATCCCATTATATTTAGATATCTTTTTATTTATGGCTATATTTGTTGTAGGGGTAATCATGATTCTGTTGGTGCTTCGTGATGCGAGGAGAAGATTACAGTTGGCGGATCTCAACGAACACCTAGAAGATAAGGTGCGTGAACAGACCAAAGAGATACGGCGAGCATATGAGGTAGAGAAAAAGGCCAGACATGATCTTGAGGCACTTGATATAGCAAAGACAGATTTCATCCTAACCACCCAACATCACCTACGAACACCACTCACAGTAATAAAAGGGATGCTCTCCATGTTGCAAGGGAAAAGTACCACCTTGGATGAAGAACAAAAGAAGTTTCTCAATAAAGCAGATGAGAACACAAACAAACTAGTACTCGA
>JAZDFH010000045.1:0-3134 GCA_043808035.1 bacterium
TCCATAGATCCCAAGAGATTCAGAGACGCACTCACCAACCTCATAGACAACGCGGTCAAGTACACACCAAAAGACGGCAAGATAACCATACATGGAGAAATAGCCCTTCACCCCATAGAGAAGACAAAACTCTATAGACTCACAATCACAGACACGGGTATAGGAATGACAGAAGAAGAGAAAGAAAAGATATTCACGAGATCATTTGAGAGAGGAATGAAAGCCAAAGAGATGAATGCCACGGGGCGTGGAATAGGACTGATGCTTACAAAACAGATTGTTGAGGCTCATGGTGGAGTGATTCACGCGGAGTCTGCTGGCCGAGACACGGGGAGTGTGTTTGTGGTGGAGATGCCGGTAGAGGGGGGGGGAGGTAAAGCAGGAACATGAAATTATGCAAAAATAGAGAGACGAAATTCGTTTCTCTATTTTTTTATTCTAAGTCTTTGATTCATTATTTTAATCTTCTGCGCGGGCGACCGGGGTCGAACCGGCGACCTTCTGCGTGACAGGCAGACGCTCTAACCAACTGAGCTACGCCCGCCTTCGCCCTTTGGGCTTCGGCGAGTAAACCCGCTTTCATTTTATGCTGTTTGATGAAAACGGGACAAACCGCTTAAAAAACAAAACTTCGTCTTTTGTAAGACTAAAGACAAGTATACTTATTTTTTGCGGCTTTTGCAATTGAGGAAAAACGTTTACCACGCTCTTTATAATTGGAGAATTGATCAAGACTTGTAGCTCCAGGGGATAGGATAATAGTATATCCTTTCTGTGCTTTTGAAAGCGCTTTCTGGAATGCTGATTCAAGTGTCTTCGTTATTATGGTTGGGATGTGAGCAGGGATAGATTTTGCGATTTTTTCTCTATCTTCCCCAAAAAGGATAATAAGGGTAACAGAATTTTTTTCTGAAAGCGCTTTTGTAAGTGGCGTGTAGTCTAGATTTTTATCTTTACCTCCGGCAAGAATAATGGTTGGATCTTGAAATGATCGTACGACAGCGGCGGTTGTCATTGGATTTGTGGATGCTGAATCGTTGTATATTTTAATACCATTAATCGTTGTTATATATTGAATGCGATATGGCATACCGCGGTATTTTTTTATGGTCTCAAAGATAATTGTCTCTGGAATTTTTAAGTAATGCGCTACTAGTGTAGCAGCAAGTGCGTTTTTTAGATTGTGGTGCCCGGGGATTTTGATGACATGTACTATTTTGTTTAAAAGATTTGTATTATCTTTCAAAGCAATTGATATTTTTTTTGCCTGACTGTTTTTTGCTATACCACACGACTCTTTATTATGGGGGCTATAAAACAGTACATCTTTTTTCCTTTGGAATTGAGCAATAGTATTTTTTGATTGAACATATTCTTTATATGTTTTATGACTATCCATATGATCAGGAAATATTTCAAGTAGAACTGAGATAGAAGGAGAACTTTCACAATCTTGCAATTGGAAACTTGATAACTCGAGAATGGTAATAGAATTTTTGTTAATTTTGGGGAGTATGGAAATTGCCGGTGTGCCGACATTGCCTCCGAGATATGCATCCTTTCCTCCAGCCTTTAAGATTTTATATAGTAAAGTAGAAGTTGTCCCTTTCCCTTTTGTGCCAGTAATCCCGATGATTGTGCCGGGAGCATGTTTAAAAAATAATTTTGTAGAACTTGAGATAAGAACACCTTTTTTTTTGGCAGTCTGGATTTCTGAGGTAAGGTAGGGGATGCCGGGGGAACGGTAGATGACATCAAAACGATCAAGACTTTCAAGATAATCCTTACTGATTTTTTGGTCACGTATTTCAATCGAAGCGTGTGGATATTTTTTCTTGATAAATCGTTTGACTGCTTTTCCTTCCGCCCCATAACCGAGGATAGCGATTTTTTTTATTGTGGATTTTTGATTCTTGTTTTTTTTATTTTTCATATTTATTTTTTGTGGTTCCAATCGTGTGTTAGTTGCTTTTGTAAATATTTTCCCCTGGAATCTCCTTTTAAGAATTTTTCTCTTCCAAGATCATCTTTTTTTATAAGATATCCTTCTAAATAAATTATTTCCCGGTCCGTTTGTTTTTGTGTTATTTTCCCACCCGTACCAGTGATATGTTCACCAAATCGGAGGCGTATGTTTGCAGTAAAGCCAATATACAATTTTACTATCAGTGCTCTCAAGAATGTAAATATAATACATTGTTGTTTATTATACCTTAGATAATAAGGTTTAGCTGGTGGATATATTGCCCCGCAAAATTCGCTTTGTTCATCGCGAGGCTCACGCAAAAAAATTCGCTTTGGCGAATTTTACCGCGAATACTATCTATTTTTATTTCAGGTTATTTTTGTGACGTGCCTCCGGGATTTTTTTATTGTGTGGCGCGCCACGCGGAAAATTCCGTCAGAATTTTCTTTGCGTGGTGCCGACGAGTGGAATCGAACCACTGACCTAGGGTTTATGAGTCCCTCGCTCTAACCAACTGAGCTACGCCGGCAGATTGTTATATTTAAATTTTGTTATAGATTTTAGTGAACTATTTTACAAGCGAGCTTCTTGCTCTCCGTCCGAACGTACATATTATATCGAAAGGCTAAAAAGTAAAAAATCAACAAACAATATATTAAGCATAACTAGCCTGTTTTTTATTTTATGACTTTTAGCCTTTTTATACTAACGAATTTTATAATATGGTGCAATAATTACGTTCTAACTCATAAGAATTGTTAGTGAGATCCGTAGTGGGGGCAGATATAACCATGGATGCCAGAACGATATATTTAAATAGCATTTTTGCATGAGTCAAGCCAGTGCTAAGCGGAAAGGCGGATTCAAATATGAAAGGGATGAGCGCCACTTGTCCATTTGTGTTAAAGACAAGGCTCTAGACTAGAAAATTATGTACGAATGACTCTTATGCGACTACGGTAACTGATATATGGACTGTCCACGTAAATATATGGTAATAATTTTTATGTCTATGACTTAGACTTAGACAGTATTTTCCAGTCCGTAAAGTAGCCTGAAACAAATTCTCATATCATGAGCTGTTTGTAATATTTTGGAAGAGTTTATTTCGAGCCTCATATGTTTTTTTCGCAGCATCAATATGAGATTCTTGCATTACTCTTCTTTC
>JAZDFH010000046.1:0-2242 GCA_043808035.1 bacterium
GGTGACGATTGATGGATGGATAAGAGTGGGGAAAAGAGAGCGAATTACAGGATCATGTTCGCATAAAACCAAGTGTTGGGATTGAGCGAAAAATTGAACAAATGTGTTTTTCGTCATTTCAAGATTGTCATATACATCGGGGTGATCAAAGTCAATATTTGTACAGAGTGTATAGGTTGGATGAAGAAAAAGAAGTTTTGGCGTTTTATCTTTGGGAGGATACACCCCGTATTCATCTGCTTCAACGACAAAATATGACGATTTTGTGATCTTCCCTCCCCCTCCCCCATCAAACGGTGGTGCACCAATGAGATATCCTGGGTTTTTGCCCAACCTGGTAAGAGCCCATGCCAGGAGAGACGAGGTGGTGGTTTTGCCATGACACCCCGATACTGCCAAAGAAATTGCATGCTTTCCAACCAGTTCAGCTATTAACTGAGGCTGAGAAACGAGAAGTTTTCCCTTTTTCTGTGCTTCTTTTGCGAGTATGCTTTCTTCCCCTTTGTGAGCAGCTGAATAAACAAAAACGTCATATCCATCAAGGAGGGATCCATCAGAAAAATTACTGCTATAGTGAATACCCTCTTGTGTAAGGGAATTGTCGGTAATAAATTCTTCCACAACATCAACTCCACTTACTTTTTTTCCCATTTGTTTGAGCATTATTGCAATATTGGCCATAGCAGACCCCTTTATGCCAAGAAGAAAAAATGAGGTTTTATCGAGAATCATTCTCCTATTATACTGAATCCGAATAGACCTTTTCCCTCAATTGTTACTCCCCCCCTTATGAATACCCGTTTTTAATCCTTCCTGTGGAATGCAAAATGGTGTATTATTTCAGATACTTATGAAAGGCATACTAAAAAAAAGAGCTCTGAGTTTTATACTTTTCACAACATTTCTAACTTTTATGGGGTTTAGCATCATTATTCCCGTCCTTCCTTTTATTGTAAAAAAATACGTACCAGTGGGACATATGAATCTAGTTGCATGGTATGTGGGGATGATTATGTCAATATATGCGCTCTGTCAATTTTTATCTGCTCCAGGATTAGGAGCGCTTAGTGATCGATTTGGGAGGCGGCCAATTTTGCTTATAAGTCTTTTTGGATCTGTTGTGGGATATATTATTTTTGGAATCGGGGGAAGTCTGGGAATGTTGTTTTTAGGTCGTATTGTTGATGGTCTTACAGGAGGCAATGTGAGCACGATATACTCATATATTGCGGATATTACTGAGCCGAAGGATCGAGGAAAATATTTTGGTATGTTGGGTGCTGCAGGCGGAGTGGGATTTATGGTGGGCCCGGTTATTGGAGGTACAGCTTCACTTATATCGCTTTCAGCTCCTTTGTATCTTGCGGCCGGTGTTACTTTTATTAATATGGTGTGGGGTTTTTTTATTCTCCCTGAAAGTATTCATGAAGATAACCGTGTAAAAAAACTTGACCTTTCTCATCTTAATCCGTTTGTTCAGTTCAACCATATTTTTTCTGTCCCCGCATTAAAATGGTTATTTGGAATTTCTTTTTTGTTTTTCTTGGCTCTCATGGCAATGCAAGGAAATGCTTCAGTTTACCTGCACGACATTTTTCTGTGGAATCCAACACAAATGAGTGTGGTATTTTTTGTTATCGGTTTAGTTGATATTCTTTCTCAGGGGTTTCTTGTTCGAAAGTTACTTCCTCTTTTTGGAGACTACAAGGTTGCTCTTTTGGGGTTGATATTTTCTCTACTTGGATTTGGTATATATGCGAGTATTTCTTATTTTCACTCCGGGATGTTTCTGTACATGGGGGTAGTTATCCTTATTACCGGTGACGGGCTTGTTGAGCCATCTTTAAGCGGGCTTATTTCCAATGCAGTCGGTCCTCACATGCAGGGGCGGGTACAAGGTGCAAATCAAGGTATGCAGTCTGTTGCCCGCATTATCGGGCCTCTTGGCGCAGCGCTTTTGTATCAGCAATGGCGTGGATTGCCTTATTTAGTGGGCGTGTTTCTTATGGGTGCGGCAATTGTTTCTCTTTTCTTCTCTCTTCCGATTCTAAAAAGTCACACTGTGCAACTTAAGGTGAAATAAGTAAATATCATTGTTCTCACATCATTACATATCCCATCATTTCTCCAAATTGTTCGGGGTGTTTTTTATATTGCCTACGGTAAGAGAAAAAGCGTTTGTCGTCGCAGGATGTACAGAATGGAAACGTATCAATATGGCTTTTTTGAATACCGTTTTCCA
>JAZDFH010000047.1:0-2904 GCA_043808035.1 bacterium
CGGAGGTCATGGTCAATATGGTCACTGTGTTCTTATTCTTGAGCCACTCGCACGGGGAGAAGGGTTTAAGTTTGAAAATAAAATCAAAGGTGGAACAATTCCAAGTGAATTTATCCCCTCTGTTGAAAAAGGTGTTATTGAGGCAATGGATAAAGGTGTTCTTCTTGGATTCCCCATGACTGACATGAAAGTGTCTCTTATTGATGGAAGTTATCATGATGTCGACTCTTCTGATATTGCATTTAAGGTGGCTGGGTCTATGGCTCTTGTGGACGGCGCCAAAAAGGCAGGACTTACGCTCCTTGAGCCTATCATGAAGCTTGAGGTCACGGTGGGAGATGACTTTATGGGCGTTGTTATTGGAGATTTGTCAAGCAGAAGAGGAAAAATCCTAGGAACAGATAAACGGGGTAAATCTACTATTATTAGAGGGAATGCACCCTTATCAGAGTTATCGGGGTATGTTACTGTTCTTCGATCCCTCACACAAGGACGCGGTATTTCCTATATAGAACCTTCCCACTACGAGGAAGTACCATCTGGTGTGCTCAAAAATCTCTTGGAAAGACACAGCTCTGCAAAAGCATAAACAGCTATGAAGACGCTGATTGTTTCTGACGTACATCTGTATCATGTGTTTGATGAAAAAAAGTTTCTATTTTTAAAAGGTCTTTTTTCTTCTGTTGACACCATCATTTTAAACGGTGATTTTTGGGATGGGTACCGAACTACATTTGATGCATTTGTTTCTTCCGATTGGAAACAATTATTTCCCCTCCTGCGTGAAAAAAATACTATTTATCTCTATGGAAATCATAACCAAAGATTATTTAGCGATGAACGAGTGTTTCTTTTTTCTTCCGTACAAAAAAACAGTCATCTTCTTACGATGGGCCCACAAACATATCATATTGAGCACGGTCACTTTCTTCAAAAATCGATCGATCTTATTTATCCCTTTTCAAAAAAATCTCTTTATTACATAAACAATGTTATGCAGCGATTAGAGCATCTACTTGATATTGTGGGAAATCCTCACCATATATTTCTCAAGAAAGAAAACGAGACAATTAAGAAAAAACTGCGAGCTATACAGTTTCCTCATTGGTATGTATGTGGACATACACATTACGCGGAAATTGATACAAACAACAAGTTTGCAAACTCAGGATTTATCCAATTTGGCAAAGCTTCTTATCTTATAATAGATTCCTCCGGTCTTTCCCTTCATACAAAAAAATATTAAAGGCCATCTATAGTAAAATGGTCATTGACAGAGTGAACGATTGTTTACTATACTGTGAACGATTGTTCAATTAACATAAACATTATTTATATTCCTATGAAAGATCGTCTTTCAGCTCTTAAACGTTTTTATAAACAACATTCGCGTCTTCCTTCTTATTCTGAAATGTTAAAACTTTTTAATGTTTCCTCAAAAAATGCAGTATTTAAAATAATACAAAAATGGATTGAAGAGGGCTTCCTACAAAAAGACCTCCATAACAAGCTCGCTCCCACCTCTCGATTGTTTGCCCTTCCCTATCTTGGCATCATTAAGGCTGGATTTCCCATTCTTGCGGAAGAAAATCGTGAATATCTCTCTCTTGACGATTATCTCATTGGAGACCCAAATTCTTCATTTCTTCTGAAAGTAAGTGGAGATTCTATGGAAGGAGTGGGTATTTTTGAAGGGGACATTGTCATAGTAGAGCGAAAAAAGGAAGCATCTCTCGGAGCAATAGTATTGGCTCAAATTGATCGTGAGTGGACTCTTAAAATTTTGCGTCGCAATCGTACTACCCGTAGATATTATCTCGTAGCCGCAAATCCCAAATATCCAGACTTTTACCCCCACGAGGATTTACAAATATTTGGAACAGTGAAAGCGGTTGTAAGAAAATTTAACTAAATATTCTTTCAAAGAATAGGTATTGTAATTAAATTATTAGATGAAATTATAATATTGACGGAACTATGTTTTCTCATTATTCTTGGCCCGAGGCAATTCTTCACATAGACGGAGATGCTTTTTTTGCCTCTGTGATGCAGTCGGTGAACTCAAACCTCAAAGGTAAACCTATCGCTACAGGAAAAGAGCGTGGTATCGCTACCGCTTTTTCTTATGAAGCAAAACGGATGGGAGTACGTCGCGGCATGACTCTCTCTCAAATTAAAAAAGTGTGCCCGAGTTGTTTGTATGTAGAAACAGACTACGACTTATGTAATCTTGTTTCACAGCGCATGTTTAGTATCATAAAAAACTATTCTCCTACGGTAGAGAAATATTCAATTGATGAGGGGTTTGTTGATATTAAGGGACTTCGGCGAATGCATAGAAAAACATATGAAGAAATCGCCCTCGCAATAAAAAAAGAGATTGAAGAAAAGCTTGACATCACTGTGTCTGTTGGTCTCTCTATTAATAAATCTCTTGCAAAGCTTGCTTCTTCTTTTCGCAAACCATCCGGATTTACTCCTGTGCAAGGAAAACATATCGAATACCTCCTTAAGCAATGCACTACCCAAAACATCTGGGGACTAGGCCCAAACACCGCCGCTTATCTCGCAAAACACAATATTAAAACAGCACTTGAATTTGCATCCCTTTCTGAAGAATTTATTCTTTCTCACTTGTCTAAGCCCTACTTTGAAATCTGGCAAGAATTAAGAGGAGTAAAGGTTTTTACTCTTGATACGCAACCAAAGGATACGTATAAATCAATATCTAAAACCGAGACCTTCACTCCCCCAACAAATAATAAAGAACTTCTCTGGAGCTATCTTTTTCGTCATATAGAAGATGCATTTGGCAAAGCACGTAGATATAAATATGCTGTAGGTACGATATCTCTTTTCCTCAAAACGCAACAATTTTCCTATCGTGCTACGGAGTGTAAGTTC
>JAZDFH010000048.1:0-5625 GCA_043808035.1 bacterium
GCTAAGAAATAATATAATACTTATAAGAAAAACTACAAAACTTTTTTTCACCTCTCGCATTAGCAAAATAAGATAATTGAACTTTTAAAATTATCTTATATTACATAATATTATTTAATTTGGGTTTAAACGCCCCGACCGGGATTCGAACCCGGGTCACCGCCGTGCTTCATGTCAACTCAACTCCCGTTGGTTGTCATCTGAAAAGATAATCTCCCTTATTTTTAAAGATTACTGCAATAAAAAGATTAAAAATTAAAAAAGAATTAAGCTTGTGACTTTGTATTAGAATATTCTTTTCTCTTTATAATTAAGATTATTAGGGTAATAATTATGCCTATGATAAGAACCAATTCTATTATAAGAAATATTATTCCTTGCCCGAATTTCAAATTTTCTGAGCCGGTACTTGTTGCATCTGCAGGAGTTTGGACTTCTTCAATTGGCGTTTCAGCTTCTCCGACGACAAAATAACTGAAGCTATCTAATTGCGAAGTGTAGTAATAATAATTATTGTCAGCAGAATTATAAACAGTATTTAATTGTGTCCACTTGCTTTCATCAGGGAAGAACTTGAAGAGGGCGATTTTGTTTTTCTCAAGGCTATTTGCTTCTGCCCAGATTTTTTCAACTCCAAAGCTGATATTTGTAGAGTTTATTCTATTTCCTGAATCTTCTGCATCAATTAGTAAATATTTGTAAACTTTTCCTTGTTTTGTGATAGGAATTTCAGCTGGTTGTGCTTCATATTGTGAAACAGTAAGGGGGATATTTGATAAATCAGTGATATTATTATTAATTTCTATTACAATTTCCTTTATACCTGTTTTATTGGAAAAATTAGTAAATAATAATCTTTTACTTATATTTAATATTCCGGAATTCTTTTTTTCTGTAAAGATGATATTGCTTCCTACACTAACATCACCACTGCTTCCTGCTGACGTTGTTCCTGCGGAAGTTGTGCTTTCTGACTGATTATTTGGTGTTATTGGAGTTGTTGATGTTCCTCGAGGATTAGGCCATTTACCTATATCTGCAATTGTTTTTCCCCATACTGCTGCATTTGCTGTTCCTATTGCAGGAGAGCTCGCCTGTAATGCATAACTAACAGTGTCAGTGAACAAAGGATTTTTTGAAATGCTTCTTTGCTCTCTGTTGTAAATACTTTGCATTTGTGCAAGTGTATATGCTGTTCCTACCCATATTTCCCCACCCCAGTTCAATCGATGGAAATAGTCTCGCTGATTGTTCCAGAAAAGATTGTAATCGCTTGTATATTGTGAAAATATTTCAGTGAGATTTCTTGTTGTTTCATAGCCTCCAGTGTATATGCTTGCATTATTGTTGATGAAAATATTATTCATAATACTAGTGTTAGTTGTTATGTTGTATCTTATGTATATACCTGTGGTGTCATTTATGAAAATATTATTGTAAATTTTGTTGTTGTTATTGTCGGGATCAGTAAGTAAGTCAATGCCCCGTGAGCAATTTTCTATTATATTACCATAAATCTGCCATCCTCCGCCAGGTTTATACTCTGAATCACCGGGTTTGCATGCAGGGTTTGTCCATATACAGCGTTTGCCAGAAGTCACAACACATTTTGAAGCATCTTTCAAATGATTATATCTTACTATAAGACCTGAGACTCCACCTTTTGTCGATACTGTCAGCCCTGTGGGATTAGAGATTGTATTATATTCTACTATGTGTGGATTATTTGGATCAGATACCATAAAAGATATAGCATGACTGTTGGAACTTCCATCTCCCCAAAGCTGGCTGTCAAATATTGTGTTGTTTCTAATGACTGCACCACCTGCAGCCCATACACCTAATGCATAGGCGTTTCCCATTCCTGAACTATAATGACCAATAATATTATTTTCTATTAAAACATTATCTCCGCCCTCGATAAATATTGCTGCTGTTTCTCCTCCATTAATATCTCTTCCTGTATAATATATTTCCAACCCTCGCACAACCAAATAATCTGCATATCCTGATGCGTAAAGGAAATCACGTTGCTGAAATTCATAGATATTGCTGTTTGGATCTTCTCCTGTCGGAGGCCAATAATATACAAAACATCCTGTGTGATTATTCTCTGGACAGGGCGTACCTGTTGCAGTTGCAATTGTCCATGTGTCTTGTGTTAGATTATTAGCATATGAATGTTGAATAGCATCTGAAAACCATATGCCTTTGTGAGGAACTCTATGTGAACTGATAAACATTCCTCTCGGTGGACTTGGCAAGAACTTTGCATCAAGACTCCAAATAGTATTATTGTATTTTGTCCAAGTTTGTCCTGACGTGTTCTTGCTACCTAATATTATTGCACGTTCTCCTAGATAATTTTGTATGGTAATATGATTGTTTGTTGTTGCCCCTATTTTTCCAATAGAAGAACCTCTGATTGATTCGTCAATCATTCTGTATGTGCCTTGCCTAATGAAAAGTGTATCACCATTATTAACTGTCTGTAATCCTTTTGTTATTGTTTTGAATGGTGCATTAATACTCCCATTATTATTATCATTGCCGTCGGGCGCTACATATAAGCATTTTTTTCCGGCCGAAATGTTTGCTTCACAGGTTACATTTCCTGTGACATCTGTAATTTTTTTATTTACAGATAATAATTCAATATTTGATGTTCCAGATTGTACGCTTTCACTGCTTCCGACGACAGTTGCTGTGAAGTAATATTCAGGGTCACCCGCAATTCCCGCTAATCCATCATCTTGCCATTCTGTTGTCCAGTTTCCAACTGCACCATTTGCTCCAAAGGTTACATTAATTGGATTTATTGTTACAGGATCATCATTGCCAAGAAGATCGCTAGCAAAATCTTTTTCTTTAATCTCAAAAGAAATTGTTTTTCCATTACAATTAGTTCCCAAGACATTTAAATAAACACTTTCGCCTTCGACAGCATTTGTTTTACTCCATGTAGCAGATGTTAAATCACATGCTGGCAATGGGCAATCAGCTAGACAAGATGTAGATGTTTCTGCTCCATTGCAAATATTGTCGCCACAAAAAATACTTGGTGCATTAACACTAAAGCTTATAGTTGAACTTGCAGAATTTTTATTTCCAGAAGTATCATTGCATCTTATATAATAATTATATGTCTGGCTATTCTGCAGTCCGCTTATCGTTGTGCTATGGCTTGTGCTACCTGTTGTTGAAAATATATTTGGCATATTATCATAAATCTGGTCGCTTGTGCTGTATTTGCAGGTAGCTGCTTCATTTGTTGTGACAGACAGCGTCGTGCTTGTTGTTCCAGCAGGGAATTGCTGATTAGCTGTTGGAGCTGTCATTGTAACAACAGGAGAGAATGTGTCTGCTAATTGTGCTGTGTTATCTGTCCATACTTTCAAGTCGTCGTGATCAAGACTCCAAGTTACAGGCGCTCCATTAAACACATCAGGGAACTTCAAATTTGTGAAAGTTCTTGGCATGATAGAATCAATATCTGCTTGGAGAGCCCACACATTCGCGCCTCCTGGAGGGGTGACTCCCACAGTATCTTGCGAGAAGTCCATGATTTTTTTTCCATCCACCCATACAGCAAGCCGCCCGTCGCGAGAGCTTGTGCCTTCATACATTCCATCCTGTGCATAAGAATTAGGCTCTCCAGCAGCCCATGTCGAGCCGCTAGCGTCGCCGGAAAAATAAAGCGTAGTAGCATCATTGGTTGTGATGCTGTAATAGGCATTTCCGCTGCCAGGCGATGTTCCTGTTCGAACAATTTTTCCAACCTGAGAATTAGGTAACCATGTTCCAGAAGATCTTGTAAACCATCCATTTCCTCCTGTACCCCGAATCCCATTCTGAAATGTAGACCAAGTGTTTACTCTATACAAAAACGTAAAGCGGTGCCAAGCTCCGTCATTAACATTATCCCACCACGGTCCAACAGGCTGAGACATACGATTAATACCTCCTGTTACAGGTCCTGCATTAGAAAAAGTCCAAAGCGGTCTTGCGTCTGTGCCTTGGTGCAAACCTGTTTGCATACGACTATCTTCAGTATTCCACACTTCAAACCACTTTGTGCCATAAGTTCCTGGTGTGCCCCCTGGTGATGTGCGAAACCAAAACTGAAACACCAAGCCGCGTCCAGTGTAATTAAACGCGCTAAACGTGCTATTCAAACCCCAAGGAGCACCATTCCAACCCCAAGGTGAAAGCCAGCTGACAGACTGCTGAATATGGTTAGGGTCGGCATGGATGAAGCTACTTATCGCTTTGCCAGAACCACTGCGTCCTGTGATTAGACCGTACTCTGATTGAAGAACGCAGCCGTTTTGTGAATTCCATTGGGTCCGTTGGCCATATGTTGACTGAGCGCTTGGTATGCCATAGCCATCTGTCCCTTGAGCACAATTGCCATCAGATGACATGGCAATGAGCGAAGCGTACCTGTCGAAGTTATCTTGCCATACATAATTAGAACCAGGATCAACAGGTTCATCACTACTAATGATGCTACCAGTAACCCCAAAGCTAATAACATAATCTATAGAATTTAAATTACCTGCTGTATCATTGCATCTTACATAATAATTATAGTTTTGTCCATTTGTTAATCCTGTAATTGTTGTGCTATGACTTGTAGAACCTGTTGTTGAAAATGTATTTGTCATAGAAGCATACCCTGTTCCTTGTGTTATACTATATCTGCACGTCGCTGCTTCATTTGTTGTTACAGACAGCATCGTACTTGTTGTCCCTGCTGGGAATTGCTGATTAGCTGTTGGTTGAGTTATAGTTGCTGTTGGAGGGGTTGTGTCTATAATAGTATTTCCTCCAGAAACCCCATTCCATCCAGCTAGTCTGGCCATCATATACCAAAAAGCTTTTCCTTTGTTGTAGCAGTTGAAGCAGTGAGAGTGTGCGCAGCTTCCGCAGCTTGGGCAAGTGTGTGTTGAGCACCATGTACTGCACCAATTACAAGCATCTGATTCTGTGGGATAATATGTTCCGTCTGGGTTGTAACTCTCAATATCTGCGAAATCAAACAAAATTTTGTTGTTAGCCAAAGCATAATTCCTTATCTGGTTGTTTCTTGCATATAGATTTCCTGTAGGCCCTGTTCCTGTTAAGTGGCCTGTCATGTATATAAAAATCACATTTGGGTAATCTTTTTCAAGCTGGTTCATAAGGTTAAGATAGAGATTGATATCACTTTCTGTACCATCTACCTGCCCGCACCAAGACCACATTATTACATGACGTTTTGCTCCTGCCCCATTAAGATGGGTTCTTGTGACAGCTGCCCATGCTGTTCTGTTAGGATTTCCAAGATCACCACTTATGCACATGTCACAGAGAAATCCTAAAGATCCTGTAGTATATGTATAGGTTGAGTTTTGAGAAGAAAGCATTTGCATACCTGTAACTATTTGACTTCCATGAGATGTGTGGCCATAACTTATATTGAACATAGACTTGGCAGCAGTTATCCATTGTGGCGGTATATTATCAAAATCCTTGACAGATGTATGGTCAATAATTAATGCATTTATTGAATTTATGACGCTAAGAAATAATATAATACTTATAAGAAAAACTACAAAACTTTTTTTCACCTCTCGCATTAGC
>JAZDFH010000049.1:0-5394 GCA_043808035.1 bacterium
ACATAAAAAAAGACATACATAGCAAAGGGAAAAGGAAATGGTAAAGACTTAGGAAGAAAAACTTCGTTTTTCTAAGTCGGGATGCCGAGAATCGAACTCGGTCTTTGCGCACCCGAAGCGCATGTACTACCGGTATACTACATCCCGAAATGCATGAAAGGCGCATCAGTACGTCCTCACAACGTACATCCTGCGCCCTTCGATTGCTATTTCACATAATACTTACTTTTCATTTTTTCTTCAATACCCGACTCATATTCCTCCTTGGTATCACGGGCTTTTCGTGCCATTGCGCCAAGCTCTTCGTCTGTCTTCTCGTTTAATATGCGAGCTTCTTCTATAAGTCTGTCTTTCGTATTCATCTGTGTATTATCAAGTACTTGTTCAAGCAATATAGCTAAAATCTTACCTATTCGAGGGCATGGAGTAATATTTAGCGCATCCATAAGCTCCGATCCATTCAGTTTCAACATTTTTGGGCCAACAGGATCAGTACGGACTTTATCTATCATAAACTTTAAGTGTCTATTCTTGTACGGTACCGCCTTTGGCACACCGGAGCCGATTCTATCCGCCTCGCGAATTTTCAATAAATCATCGATGGTATCTTCTCCAACTCGACGAATAAAACGACGTACGCCCGCCTCCGTGACCTCCCCAACGTTGTAATAGAACAAATGCTGTCGAACAAGATGAGTGACGTATTGTATGACTTGTTTCGAAAAATGCATCCGTTCCAATATCTTGCGCGTTATTTTAGCGCCAACGATTTCGTGCGCATAAAATGTCGCATTCTCTCCGTCACCCGCCTTTGTGTGTGGTTTTCCAATATCGTGAAACAGTGCGGCAAGACGGACATCAAAGGAATAATTCTTATGAGCGGTATAATCAAGCGCTCTTAAATTATGTTCCCATACTGTATAAATATGATGTTTGTTTTGCATAACTCCTATACCTATGCGTAGTTCAGGGATGATATATTGCAGCAGCTTTGTTTGTTCAAGTCGAATAATACCAATCATCGGACCATCACCGTCACTCATAATAATTTTTTTGAATTCATCACGTATTCGTTCTTCGGTAATATTTTTCAACAAATCCGCATTTTCTTTTAAAGACTGTAACGTCTGTGCTTCTAGAGAAAATCCCAATTCGGATGCAAAACGGATAGCGCGTATGAGACGCAACGCGTCTTCTTGAAAACGTTTTGTCGGATCACCCACCGCACGAATAATTTCTCGTCCCAAATCCTTCTGCCCACCATACGGATCAATAATCGAATTATCAGGAGCAAGCGCCATTGCGTTGACAGTAAAATCTCGACGACTCAAATCTTCTTCTATTTTTTGTGTAAATATTACCGCATCAGGATGTCGAGAATCTGAATATTCTGACTCTGTACGAAACGTGGTCACCTCAACAACCTTTAATGTTGGATCATTCGAACGTGTTTTTACGCCAACCGTACCAAATGTATTTTCATAAACACTATCGGGAAATAATCTTTGTATTTCTTCCGGCAATGCATTTGTGGCAATATCCCAATCCTTTGGGTGTTTTTGTAACAACATATCTCTGACTGAACCACCGACAATATATGCTTCATATCCAGATTTCTTCAGCGCCACGACAATCTCAATAATTTCTTCGGGAATAACAAAATCAATAATTTCTTTACTCATAATCAAACCTTTGTTCGTTCTTTGCTTATTTATATAATTCTACATTGTTTAACACAATGAATCGACTAATTGATTATCTGGGTGTCAGAATAACGCCTGTCGAAAGAAATATCTTCCTCATGTTATACTTTTCTTAAACATCCGTACTATGTATTGTTTTGTAAAACCCGGTAAAAAAATAAAAAGATCATCGGATACGTCAAAAAAAGGTTTCACATTATTGGAAATGCTTTTAGTCGTTGCGGCAATATCAATTCTTGCAAGTATTGTAATAACAGCCCTAAATCCTGGGAAACAACTCGCAGAAGCACGAAATGCTCAAAGACAATCGGATACACGTACAATTATCGATGCGATTTACCAATATACTATCGATAACAAAGGGCTAATTCCTCCACAAATTGATACAACGTTACATATGTTGGGAACTTCTTCTTCAGGATGTGTTGTAAATTGCAGCAATGGAGAAGCAACAACATCTTTTATCAATAATAATACATCATCATTTAATCAAGGAGATTATCATGAAATTTCTCCCGGAATATTTGAGACAGAATACAACATAAGCAACAATACTGTTATTCTCTCAAATTATGGAAAATCAGCTGGGGTAGGACTGTACTCTTCGCGAATATACGATGCGGGTGGTATTTCAGAATGGAATAATTTTTCATGGATACCGCTTCGTCCAACATACAAAGAACTTCCCAATAATCAAATATCCGAAAGCGGTTATCCAAACGGGAACAGTAATATGACTGGGAATGTTCTTTTGTTGCATATGAACGAACTCACAGATGCTACCTGTAGTGGTGCATTAGATATTTGCGATACATCCGGTTCCGGCAATCATGGTACACGGATTGGCGCAAACTTAGGAGTTATCGGCAAACTTCGGACAGGAATCAATTATGACGGGAATGACCGATCTCTCTTCCCTACCACTATCAATCCAGGATCGAATGATTGGACAGTTTGTACATGGTTTAAATGGGGAGGCGGTGGCGGGATACAAACAATCTTCAACAAAGAAGATCTTTTCTCCGCTCGAGTGGAAAGCGGATACCTTTTATTTCGATGGTCACCCGACACTTCATGGGAAGGAGGAACGACATTCCCAGTTATTGCAAGTCAATGGGATCACGTATGTATCAAATATGACCACGTAAATCAATATCTGTATCGAAATGGTATTGAGGTCTATCGCCGACCTCAGGCTGGAAATATCGGAACGAATACTGATTCGTTTTGTATCGGTGCCGACAGAGCGAATTGTAATGGTAATAGATTAAACGGAACTATTGATGAATTTGCCATCTGGAATCGTGCCTTACTCGAGACAGAGATAGAAGATATATATTTACGAGGAGCAACCGCCATTACATTCAACATTCGATCATGTGCTCAATCAAATTGTAGCGACCGAAGCGGATATGATGTTTCTCTTCTGGAAATTGATAATACTACGACGACTCTGCCTTCTTTTCCATTAACGATTCCAAATAATCGTTATTTCCAATACCAAGCAACGTTCGATACATTAAGCAGCGCAGACTCTCCATTCTTGCGTCAAACAATAGCAAACTATGTTCTTACAGAAGGAGGTGAAGAAATAACTGCGGATGCCTGCATTGACCTTTCCAATGAACTTGTCTGGCAATATATTGTTGGGATCCCGGAAGATCCAAAATTAGGGACATTGGAAAAAACATATTACGCAGTCAAAAAAACAAATAGTGGTAGGATATCGGTACAAGCATGTGGGATAGAACTTGGAGAACCCATTAGCGTTACACAGTAAAAAGAAGTATAATCTCTTTACTAACATATATGCGTACATCTGTGCGTTTTATTTTTAAAAAAGGTTTTACTCTATTGGAGGTTCTTCTTGTCGTTGGCGCGATTGCCATCATCTCCAGTATCGTCATTATAGCAATCAATCCATCAAAGCAACTCGCAGAAGCCCGCAATGCACAACGGGAGACTGATGTAAAAGCCATCCTTGATGCGCTATATCAATATTCTATAGATAATCACGGGCAATTCCCTTCAGGATTAGACTCGCAGCTTCGCATGATTGGGCCGGCAACTACAGGATGCGCAATAAATTGCGGAACGGGAGAAATCGCGGATGGCATTTCGATTTCCGACACGACGCAGGCACAATTTGCCGCAGGAACGTATAACCTCACACAATGGAATGTTGGAAATACGTGGGTTGAGCTTACTGCCGCTGGAAGAACTGCCAGAGCGGGAACCTATACATCTATAGTAAAAGATGCGGGAGTTCTGTCCGCATGGAGCTCTCTTTCATGGACACCTGAATTCCCTTATCAAAAAGAATTCACTAACAATAGACAAAGCGAAGTTGGCTACAACCAAGGCAATGCCAATATGTCCGGGAATATACTCCTTCTTCATATGAATGACGCTATTTCGGGAGCGGGAAAAACAATAGCAGATACTTCAAGCACAGATAACCATGGCACAACGGCAGGAGCGACAGACTGTACTGTCACAGGACTTTTGAATACAGGATGCTCGTTTAATGGCACAAATGCATATATTCAAGAAAATACACTTATTAATGATGTCTCCGGAAACAACTTTACGATACTTACCTGGGTCAAAACAGATATTATCGCAGGACAACAATCATACATCGCATTTAATACGGTAGCCGGAGGAGATCGAGTTATATTAGGACATCCTGCAGGATCGAATATTCTACAACTTTATGACACGGCATGGCGCACCACGGGACGCGTTGTTGCAAATGGCAATTGGCATCAAATCGGTTTCATTTTTAATGATACGGGCAACCAAATACAAGTTATCTATGATGGCGCAATCGTTTTGACACGAGCGTTTGCTTCTTCCATAGCCGCAAACGATACATTTTCTATCGGCATGGACTATAACGCTGCAAGTCCCTCAAACTTTTACAGCGGCAGCATGGATGAACTTTCAACATGGAATCGTGTTCTCACCGCAGCTGAAATTTTAAATTTTTATCGTCGAGGGTCACTTCGTCTTAAGTTCCAAGTTCGTTCATGTAACGATGCTGCATGTTCTGGAGAAACATTTGTCGGGCCGGATGGCACAGCCACGACATCATACACAGAAGTTACAAATACAGGCATAGGACTCCCATCTGTTTCACTTATGAACATCATACAGAATAGATACTTTCAATATCGCGCCACTTTCGAAACAGACAATACAACATACACTCCTTATTTAAACGATCTGACTCTTGGATATTTATTACCTCCTACAGGTGGAGATATTTCATTTACCCATTCAATTCAAGCAGACTTTGGTACCACGATTCCATACGCAGGTAACACAACATGGAACGCGGCAAATTCTGATGTCCGACTAAGCACATTAACCACTCACGCGGGGACTTACGACTCTATAATTAAAGACGCGGGTATCGCAACTACATGGAATTCATTTGCCTGGAAATCGACAACTCCTTACCTTAAAGAATTCCCCAATAACACGCAAAGTGAATCAGGCTACAGTACAGGTAATGCGAATATGACAAGTAATGCCCTACTCATGCACATGAACGATGGTGGTACCGCGCCAGGTCGCGTGATCGCCGACTCATCAGGGACAAGCAATACAGGGGTTACAACAAATCCCAATCTTACTTTTACCTATACGACCCAAATAGACTTTGGTACCACGATTCCATACGCAG
>JAZDFH010000050.1:0-29881 GCA_043808035.1 bacterium
GCACAATTCAATATTAGTTTTAACGCGCCATCATCTACTGGCAAATCCTATATTCCCCTTGAAATATCAAGGTTGTTTCCGAACGAAGATGTTATGAAACTTGGAAACTGTTCGCCAACTGCATTTTTTCACGAACAAGGAGATTATGACAAAGAAAACAATACTATTATTGTTGATCTATCTCGAAAAATAATAATCTTTTTAGATCAACCACATAATTCGCTCTTGGAACGCTTGCGTTCTTTACTGTCGCATGATGAAAAAGAAATGCATTCAAAAATTACGGATAAAAATCAAAAAGGTGGGAATCGAACAAAGACCGTAATTATTAAAGGATTTCCTTCTGTTATCTTTTGTAGCGCAGGGTTACGCATAGATGAACAAGAAGCAACCCGTTTTTTATTGCTTTCTCCAGAAATAAATCAAGAAAAAATACAACAAGGAGTACAAACAACCATTCGGAAAGAAGCAGATAATGATAAATACGATTGTTGGTTGGAAGAGCATCCCGAAAGACAATTATTGAAAGAACGAATTAAAGCAATTAAACAAGCAAATATACAAGAGATAAAAATAGATTTATACGATATTATCGAAAAGCGATTTATATCCACAAGCAAAACACTTAAACCTCGTGACCAAAGAGATATTAAACATCTTATTGCAATTATAAAATCCTTCGCACTTTTGAACCTATGGTGGAGAGAACAAAATGGATCAACAATTATCGCAAATAAATCCGATATAGAAACAGGATTTCAAATATGGGAATCCATTGCAACAAGCCAAGAATTAAATCTTCCACCATATATCCATAATCTCTATTGGGAAATTATTGTTTCAGCATGCAAGGAACGAAATATTGATATTGAAAGCGAAATACGTATTGGTATTACACGTCAAGATATACTTGATAAACATTACAAAGTATATGGACGAATGCTTGATAGTAATCAATTACGACAGCAAATACTTCCCATGCTTGAAACTACTGGGCTTATTATCCAAGAACCAGATCCGAACGATAAAAGAAAGATACTTGTATTTCCTTCTTTACTTCACAAGTCGAAAAACAATAGTGAGAATAGTGTGGGGTAAATTTTACAACATTATAAAAAAAGAAATAAAAAAACATGTATACAGAAAAACAATCAACAAAAAATATGGAACACTGTCCTCATTTTAAATCCTGTTCCCAGAACTTTTGTCCGTTGGATTTGAAGCTTCAAGAAAGGAGTGGAAGCACGCAAGATAAATGTCGCTGGATGCGAGAGGCACGCAAGACAAAAATCAAAGGTAAGGAATTTATATCAGGTGGCAAGGTTATGCCGAATGCTACCTTAAAATACGTCATTAAACGCAATATGAGCACACTCAACGAGGCATCACAAAAGCAATGGAAACGAATACATGAAGAAAACAATTAAAACAGTCGAAAAACGGTCTATCTCTATTAATTTAGGTTATTGGAGATAAAAAATCATTATGCCGAGATATTGGTACCCGGGAGCACGAGACACAACGAGTAATAGAAAAAAGATTAATATATTCCGATTAAATAGTTTTGGAGTGCTTCAGGATAACTCATTCGGAAACTATACACTTATTTGGTCTAGACGTGGAAAAGAATACGCAAAAATCAACTATCAGATAAATACAACGACAGAATGTAGCAGACCGCACATTAAACTAATGTACCAATCTAAAACACACGAAGAAACTGAGTGGAGAGATATAGTATACGATGTTCCACTAGTAAAAGTTCCGTGCTATTTCGGTAGATTTCGGTGGTACTTCATTTGTCCGCTTAGCAAGAACGGTATCCCGTGTAGTAGACGTGTTGCGATCCTGTATTCTGTCGGTGACTATTTCGGATGCAGATACTGTGCAGATTTATCGTATGAGAGTTGTAACGAGAGTAAACGGTTCCGCGTGTATCCGTTTGATGTAATTACCAGTTGTGATAAAGCTGACAAGCTATACCAAACAATTAAAAAGAAACACTACCAAGGAAAACCAACCAGAAAATATAAACGCTACTTAAAATTTAATCCGTATACCTATGAAGAAATGGAGCATGCACTACAAATATTTAGCAAAACACTACACGGAGAAAAGTAGAAAATAAATATAATAAAAGGTCGAAATAATTTACAAGATACAGTATAATGAAAGCACTACACAAAAGTTCATATATTGATACCCGCGAGTTTGAACTTAACGAGGGGCAACGTGGACTTTTGTGTAGTAACAAGGTGTCAATGCGTTGTCCCTCATTGGGCTCAAACTCTTTTTTGTTTTCACAGGAAACATGTAATGCACTCGAAGAGCTTGGAAACGCATTAAAACATATCCATAAAAGAATGATTTCCGAAGGGTACGAAATCATAGATGGAAACATACGCAAAAGAAAACAACATGAAAAAATCCACGCATAAAATTGAACAGAATATCTTAACTAATATTAAAAGCGGAAAGTATAGTAATTGTTACTTGATATATAACAGAAAAAGTACAGACGAAACGGATAACCAAAAAAATTCTATTTCATATCAAAAATCTGAAAATACTCGTTTTGCATATAAGGAAAAACTTCCGATTGCACCTATTGAACTAAAAGGATTTTGTATTGATGGCATTATTTCAGAAAGACATTCAGGGTTTAAAAGCAATAACGAGTTAATAGTTACTGATGATGGAATGGTTCAATATCATATTGATAGACCAAAATTTCAAAAATTAATTCAATTTATCAGTGAAGGATATTTTAAAGGAATTATTTGTTTATGTTGGGATCGTATAAGTAGAAATAAAGGAGATAATACAATCATTAGAAAATTGATGAGTAGTAATATGGATGTTCATTTTGTATATGCACACTATGATAAATCAAGCGCTGGTGCTTTGCATATGGATATCGATGGCATGTTTTCAGAACACCATTCAAGAGTAACGAGTGAAAAAGTATCATTGACTACAAAAAACTCCCGCGCGAAAGGATGGTGTACTTATAAAGCCCCAATTGGTTATTTAAATACTGGTAGTATGGAAAATAAACCTCACGATCCAGAAAGAGCGCCTATTATTGAAGAAATGTATAAACTTTATATAACTGGTGAGTGGAGTCTTTCGGATTTAACCAAATATGCTAATGAACAAGGAATGACTACTGTCCCGATGAGACGAAGAAGAACAAAAGAAGAAATGCTTGCTGAAGAAAATGAAATACAAGAAATACTACAAGTTTCACGACCAATTACAGTAAATTTAGTAAGTAGAATACTAAGCAACCCTTTTTATACAGGAAAGATATTAAATAGTGATGGAAAATATATTGATAGTTCAAGTCATAAAGCGATTGTATCTCAAGAATTATTTGACCAAGTTCAAATAGTGCTTAAAAAGAAAAAAGTAAGCATACACTACACTAATAAACTTGATTTACCATTACGAGGTTTAATTCGATGTACGCACTGTAATCGTGTATATACTCCATATATAAAAAAAGGAATACAATACTTTAATTCACGATGTAAAAAAGATTGTCCAAACACATTTAAAAACTTTAATTTTGATTATATTGATAAAAAAGTTAGCGAACTTATTTCTAACCTTTATTTTACTGATGATGAATTTGCGGAAATGAATGCACAGATTGGAACAGATGTTGCAGTATTGGAAGTAAAACGAAATAAACAACTAGCACAACTTGAACGAAAAAAGAAAAAGATACGCGAAGACCTTGCGTATATTCGTTCAAATAAATTATCACTATTAAAAACAGGGGTATATTCACCTGAAAATCTCTTAGAAGAAGAAACCAAGTTAAATGATAATCTTGTATTACTGCAACAAGAAGAACAGGTATCTGATGAAGTAATGCATGAAACTATGAAAGATATAATAAAACTTTCAGAACTTATTAAAAACGTAGCTCCATATTACAATTTCGGCAATCCAAACGAAAAAGAGAAAATAATACGAATTATTTTTTCAGAACTTACGATTTGCGAAAACTCCTTTGATTATCAATGCAAAAGAGGCTTCAAAGCATTTTCTGCACGTTTTGGTGCTGTTGGTGACCCCACGGGGAATCGAACCCCGATTTGCAGGATGAGAACCTGCTGTCCTAACCGTTAGACGATAAGGCCTTACAATATTTCAATTCGTGAAATATCCGCAATCAATTGTATTCGAAAAAAACAATGGCGGCAACTTGCGTTATCTTGCCGTTATAAAAGTTACTTCAACTCGAAATCCACTTCCCATATTGTCGAACCAATAATTCAGGGGCTCTTTCAGGTTCTTTCATAATCCCACGGACAATTTTTTCCATCCTCATACTTTGAGACCCTTTCACTAAAATTAAATCACCCTTTTGTAACAATGCCGTAATTTTCTCTATTGCCTCATCAGACGTTTTGCATTTGATAATCATATCTTCTTTAAGCCCCGCCTTCCGTGCTCCCTCTCCAATCAAACGTCCTTTTCCACCAACCGTTACCAAAATATCAACAATCTTCCCAACTTTTTTACCGATATCTTCATGCGCATACGTACTATATTTCCCCAATTCCGCCATATCACCTAAAATTGTAATTTTTCTTGTCGCCGAGATACTTTCCAAAACGTCCAATGCTGCGCCCATAGAGAGCGGTGCTGCGTTATACGTATCGTCGATAATAAATGTATCATCTCTCCCTTGAACAAGACTCATCCGACCAGGTTCACCGACATAAAAAGATAGTGCTTCTGAAATTTTTACCAAATTCACCCCTTTCATCAAACCGACACACGCTGCAGCTGCTGCCGCATAAGCATGCGCATATCCGAAAATACCATCAATCTTTACCGGCACAAAACTACCGTTTGCTTCAAGCTTAAAAGAAATGCCTTTCGGTCTCCCATTTTCGCTTCTATTTTCAAAATTAACAATCTTAACATCGGCTGATTCAGTAAATCCGAATGTCATGATACGTGCTCTTGTTTTTCCCTTCATCTCAACAACCAAGAGGTCATCTTCATTTAAAACTGCCGCATCATTCACCCGCAGGCCTTGAACAAGTTTCCCTTTTTCTCGTGCAACTCCTTCCGATCCTTCATAAAATTCAATATGAACAGGTATCTTTCCAACTGCCGTGATAACAGAAATATTCGGACGGACAATCGTCAACAAATATGCTATATCCCCCGGTCGATCAGCGCCGTATTCGAGTATAAGCACATCCGGATATTCCTGACGCACCATAAGCTGCCACACAGCGGAAAAAATCACTTTCACCCAAAACAAACTGCCACCGGATTTTTGATAATCTCCCAAAATTGCAAGCGGCAAACCAAGCTCATTATTCAAATTTCCACCTGCCATACGCACATTGCCGTTTTGCTTAAGAATTTGATAAATTGCCGATTTCGTCGATGTCTTCCCAACACTCCCTGTTATACCAACAATCCATGGATTATATTTTTTAATCGTCAAACGAGCTAACGTCCTTAAAATCTTTCGTAATTGTTTAAGTAAAATTTCTTTCATATCGTTACTTTATTACTCTATCGGGTGGAACATTGTAATAGTTTAAAACAAATTGCGCGAGATCTCGGAAAGCAGGAACAACCGTGAGTCCCGCAAGTGGTGCCCCTTCAGGTTTATCAAGCTTAACCAAAATAACAAAGCGAGCATCATACGCTGGGGCAAAACCAACATACGTATTAATCACATCATTGCCATACCCTCCCTTTCGAAAATCCGGGACCTGTGCGGTTCCTGTTTTTCCCGCGACCGTATACCCACCGATATGCGCAACATATGCCTTATCAACAGCGGATACCAACATATCCGTCACTTCACGAGCCGCCTTCTCGGAAATCACCCTACGAACAACTTTCGGTGTCGTTCCTTGTGTGATATACGGCTCCATCAACGTTCCTCCATTTGCAACAGCGGACAACGCGGTAATAAGACGAATAGGAGTAATCGAGATACCTTGCCCGAAACTTGCCGTCGCAAAATTAATATCACGCGGATCATTCTCAAGCGGAGACAGACTTCCTGTAACCTCTCCGGGCAAATCAATATTGGTTTTTTCTTTACATCCGAATTTCACAACATAGTCATAAAATGCACGATGACCTAATTGTCGTTCACAAAAAACCGCTCCTGTATTCAAAGATTTTTCCAATGTCACACCAACCGCCACACGCCCATGAGATTGCAAATCCCAGTTATGAATTGTTTCTCCGTTTAACACAACAGCTCCCGTATCAACAAACATCGTCTGTGGAGTAATCACTCCTGCGTCCAAGGCGGATACAACAGTAAGAACTTTAAAAATAGAGCCGGGTTCATATACCGCCTGAACAGCCGGATTTAAAAATGCTTCCATCGACGAAGATCCATAGTCATTCGGATCAAACGTAGGAGAATTGGCAATCGCAAGAATTTCACCTGTTTTCGGGTTTTGCACGATTATCGTTCCCCCTGTCGCACGAAAATCACCAACCAATTTCGCTAAAATACGTTCAGCCTGCGACTGAATATTGTAATCAACGGTAAGAGCAATATCTTCGCCGTTGATAGGACCGACAACCGAATCGGCAACTTCACTTCCGATCATGCCGCTTAACTGCTCGTTTCGAAAATATTCCGTCCCATACTGTCCCTCCCATATTGGTTTCTCCATCGAAACAAAACCAACAGCATGTGCGAGCATTGATCCCAACGGATAATATCGTGACGGCTCCTGTTCGATATAAACACCGGGTATAACTCCTGTCTTTACGACTTGTACCACCTCTTCAGAAGCTTTTTTAATCAACGGTTCGTATGGATCTTTTTCTTTACTAAGCGATTGCATCAATCTGCCTTTATCTACCCCTAACAATTCGCTTAATTGTTCCGCAACCGCTTCAATTGTTGTTGTGCCCGCCATTTCCGCTTTAGCAATCTCTTCAGGAACTGCATAAACAAGAGGATATTCTTTTGTAATCGCGGCCGGTATCATATTCCCCTCTTTATCGGTTATTGTAATAGAACCGCGATGAGGAACTAAAAAACCTCCCTGTTCACGAATAGACGCAGCTTTCGCTTGATAATAATTCCCTTGATTGAGCTGAATATCATACATATTCAATGCAAGCAAGGAATACGAAAGACCGATAATTGTAATTAATATACCGACACGAATGCCCATTGTGGATTTTTATCTTGTACCAGCCCTTTTTTTTGCGCGATCACTTCCAAAGACGTTGCATCGGTTTGCTTATAGAGCAAACTTTTTAAATCAGCATTATGAACCTTTATCTCCTCTATCTTTTTATCAAATGCATGAACATCGTGAGTAAGACCAACACACGCAACATACTTCGAAACACCCATCCATCCTCCAATGATAACTACACTGACAAGACTTATTAAAAAATAAATTTTTTGTTTTGATTTTTTAGTGTTAAATGGTGTCATAGTATTTGTATAGCACGTAATTTTGCAGATCGACTTCGTGGGTTTCCCCTCCGCTCAATAATTCCCGCTTGAATAGCTTTTTTGGTAATATGTATTGCTTTCCCTTCCGTAACTAATTGTTTGAACGCATGTTTTACTAATCTGTCCTCAAGAGAATGAAAGGAAATAATAACGATAACCCCTCCCTTTTTGACAATACTATCCAACAACCGAAGTATCTCCGAAATATTTTCAAGTTCTTTATTTACAAAAATACGAAGTGCTTGAAAAACTTTCGTCGCGGGATGTATCTTGCCTCGCCGCCAAACCACCTCTTCGACAACACGAGCTAACTCACCCGAAGTAGTAATTGGATTCTTTCTCCGTGCAATAATAATATGTTTGGCAATCTTGCGAGCAAACCGTTCTTCTCCATAAGTACGGAAGATATCTTCAAGCGTATCTTCATCATAACTATTGATGCAAAATGCCGCAGAAAGATCATTCCCATGAGTGTCATATCGCATATCCAACACTTCATCTCGTTGAAAAGAAAACCCTCGCCCCGACATGTCCATCTGTTCGGAGGAAAATCCAAAATCCAACAGTAATGCGTCAGCCAAAGACAAATTGTTCTTGTGTAAAATTTTCGGTAATTCGGTATAACTCCCTTGCTGCCAAACAGCACGAAAATCTTTTTGATAAGAGACAGCCAGTCCTTCAAGACGTTCCTTTGTTTCTCGTAATAAAATACCATCCAGATCAACACCAAGAAAAATTCCAGATGGGAACATACGTTCCATAATGGCTTCCGCATGACCACCCCCATCCAATGTCCCGTCGATACAAAACATGCCTGGCTTCGGATTAATTATTTCCAATACCGTATCTAAAAGAACAGGAACATGCTTCATAGCCTAAATGCCCAGCTCACCCAATTTCTCCGCAATCTCTTCTGACGACTGCTCTGTCTTATTCTTGTAGACACTCCATGTTTCTCTATCCCATATCTCAATGCGATTATACACTCCCGTAATATTGACCTCTTTCTCCAATTCAGCATATTTACGAAGATAGTCAGGAATAAGCACCCTCCCTTGAGAATCCAACTCAACATCAGATGCCCCCGAAAGCATCAGTCGAACAAATGCGCGAGAGTTCGCTTGTGATAGAGGCAACCCCATAAGCTTTTGGACAAAAATCTCCCAATCTTGAGGGGTAAGAATAAAAAGACATTTATCAATACCACGAGTAATAATAGCACCATCCGAAAGTGTATTTCGGAATTTTGCGGGAATTGCCATTCTCCCCTTTGTATCGACTGTATGTTGAAATTCTCCAATAAACATAAGTTATCCACAGAAATGGGTACTTATCCACACACTTATCCACTTTCCCCCACTTCTTTCCAAAGTGTACATCACATCACCACAAGAGTCAAAATGTGAAAAACAAACAAAAACAACAATTTAATCCTTTATTTATAAGGTTTTTCCTTTTGCTTTAAAATTTTTTCCACAAGTGAACAGATTATCTCAAAAAAATATCAATTCCCCACTTTATTCCACCACTCTCGTCCCCTTCTGACTTATCTTTGATATATAAACCACACCTGTTTTACTAGTCTCTGTAATAAAAGCATTATTCATCGCAGCAGCAATCCCTTCCGCGTTTTTGTACGTTGTCGTCAAAGCAAACAATGACGGTCCAGACCCTGCTATACCGCTGCCCAAAGCTCCTGCTTGACGTGCAGCCTCTTTCATGGCAAAAAACCCGGGAATAAATTTTGCCCGTTCCGGTTCTGCAAAACGATCCTCCAATGAACGTCCGACCAATTCAAAATCACCCTTCATAAGTCCCGCTATCAATCCCGCCGTATTTCCCCATTGAGCAACCGCATCAGAGACAAGAACATGTTTTTTTAGTACATCTCTGGCAACACGAGTCTCAACCTCTGCATTCGGATATAAAATAGCACAATACAATTCTCCAGGTACGGGAATACGAACAACCTCAAGAGGATCATAACTTCTCACAAGAACAAAGCCTCCCAAAAGAGCCGGAGCGGCATTATCCGCATGAGGATAACCACATGCAACACGTTCTCCTTCAATTGAAAATTTCAATAATTCAGTCTTCTCTAACGGATTTCCTAATAATATATTAACACCCAAAAGAGCGGCGCAAGAGCTTGCGGCGGACGAACCCAAACCTCCTTGAATCGGCATTTTTTTATAAATATCTATCTCGGCACCATGTCGTATTTTTAAATGATTCAATAATGCTTTTACCGCCACACTCGCCGTATTTTTATCACTCTCTATCGAGAGCATTCCACCATCTCCGACAATCTTACTTATCACTACTCCGGGAGTATCAACTAAACGAATATGAACCTCATCTCCCGGACGATTCAAAGCAAACCCAAACACATCAAAACCACATCCAACATTAGCCACTGTCGCCGGAGCAAATATTTTTATTTCTTGTTTCATCTGTGTATGTTTGCTTTAAAAAAATAACCTCTTCTATGAGGTTATCCCTGATACTTCAAAAAAATACATTCAAGAATCCCCTCACGTCATATTGCGACTCGAGTCGTATGTCGGAATGCCTTATGTAACATACTTTTCATAATTTAATAATACCAAATTCTCCAAGAAAAGAAAGCCCTTATGTAACACATAAGGGCACGGGATTTAATGTCTCCAATATACTTACAAAATCATTCTTCTCATACCTACCGGAACCAACCAAAGGATTTAACTCTATAACAATCGGTCATTTCTCCACATCAATACCAATATCTAAAACATATCCATGTGGAAAGATATCTCGATGAGCAGCTATAAAGTCACAAGCAAGCGCATGGACTGCTGATGGGATCGTATAATCAACACGATAATCAATATATCGAGATATATTAACGACCGTATTGTTGAGCACATACACTCGATATTCCTGTTTGCCATCATCGTCCGTAACGAAATTAAGTATTTCCGAAACAATCATATCGCAGTCAATCGGCAATCTCTCCATAGCAAAGCCCAAATATCCTACCATTCCCTTGATAGAACACACCTTACTCGGCAATACACGTGTCTTGTATGAAGATTTTATAAATATTTTATCTTCGTAAAGAAGATCTTGTACTGCTGCTCTTATACGGTGGGCACAAACTAATTCAACAAACTCCTGAAGTCCAAAAGTCCTCATCTGTCTTTGTAAAAAACGAGAGTCTATATATTTGTACCACTTCCTCGTCTTCTCTAAATCGCTCCATGAAAGCACAAGCTGCGCTCCCATTGCCTCAATATAAGACAAAACCGATTGCGTCACGCACGGATCAATCGTTCGTAAAAGGGCAGTATAGCCATCCAAGGAAGAAACTTTCTCGAGTGTATCTGTATATAACTGATATGACTCCCCTAATCTACAACGTCCACCAACAAACGAATAACGACCACCCTGTCTATCGATACAATAAAAATACGAGAAATGCCTATTACGACATGCCTGTATTTCTAAAAATCTTTCCCGAGCAACACATCTCTGGTAATCTTCTCTGTCAGGAGAAATATTTTGATGACGATAGAGCCGCAGAAGGTTATCCCAATCTGCGACATAAAATACGATTGCATATTTCATATATAAATATTTAGTTATTAAAGACCTAAAGGTCATGAATACCTTATACAATATAAGAGTTTGTTTGAAAAGTCTCTTTCGTAACGAAATTTTAAAACAAGCCCTAAGACAAAAAAGTTAACGTTTTGGGCTAAATTCTTTGAACCCAAAAATTTATTCAATAGTGGGCGTATCTGGACTCGAACCAGAGACCTCTTCGATGTGAACGAAGCGCTCTAACCACCTGAGCTATACGCCCTTATTATTCAAAACTTTCTTGATAAACCTCCGTTCTGCTGCCGTCTTAAGATATATCTCACATTTCCGCGCATCTGCAAAATCATTATATGTTTCTATATAAACAACTTCTATATCTTGCATACACCGTGTTGTCTTTGTTTTTCCCCGTTTATGTTCAAATAACCGACGTTTCATGTCATTTGTTACACCTTTGTATAACTTCCAGTCTGTTTTGTCCCGTAATACATAAACCGTATACATATTAATTCAACGAGCGCTCCCCACCCGACTGAATACGTCAGTCGTTCGGGCGGGTAACCACTTGAGCTATACGCCCTCAATTGAAATCATACTATACTATATAGTCCGACGGCAATAAAAAACGCCCTCATATATAGGACGTTTTTTATATCTAAAAAAAATTGATGATTATTCCAAAGAAACAGTTGCACCTGCTTCCTCGAGTTTTTTCTTTAACTCTTCCGCTTCTTCTTTCTTCACACCTTCCTTAACCGCCTTCGGTGCTCCTTCCACAAGGTCTTTGGATTCCTTCAGACCAAGCCCCGTTATTTCACGAACCGCTTTAATGACATTGATCTTTTGATCACCTGCATTTTTTAGAATGACATTGAAATCATCTTTTTCTTCAACCGCCGCTGCTCCCGCCGCACCTGCTGCGACAGGCATCGCTGCACTGATGCCAAATTTTTCTTCCATCGCTTTTACCAGCTCTGCAAGTTCGACAACAGTCATCTTTCCAATTTCCGTAAGTAATTCTTCTATCTTCATAATAGTATATTTTTATTTATAGCTATCGACTATTTCTCTGTTTCAAGCTGTTTCGCACGTTCCTGCAACAAATACATAAATACACGAAGTGGTGCAATACATGCCCCCATCACTTTCCCTAATAATTCCTCCCGTGATGGTAAACCGCCAATTTCCGTAACCATCTCCGCTGAAAGAATCTGATGAGCCACTATGTCAATACCTCCCGTCAAAGAGAACCCTTCATGATCCTTCGAAAATTTATATGCAGGTTGAGCAATACTTGAAATATCTCCTGAACCGAATACAACCCCAAGTTGACCTTCGAACGATCGCGGATCAAATCCATCAAATCCTTTCTTAGTAAGCATTATTTTCAAAAGTCGTTTCTTGAAAACACAAAGCTTACCTCCTTGCGCACGTAACGCCATTCTTAACTTTTGTAATTCAGAAACAGGGGTCTTTGAAAAAGTGGTAAAAAGTATCGTCTGAGACGAATCTATTTCTTTACCTCCTTCTTCGACTACTTGGATTTTTTCTTTCTTGGTTTGTGCCATAGAACTACTCTTTATTCATTAAAAATCGACTGTTCTATCCACAGCCGACCTGAATACAAAACAAATAAGTTTGCATCCTCGGCAGGTCTTATAACAATGCCCGCTGTCTCTGGATAGAAAGCCTCCCTACTATACGAAAAGGAAAATATAATGTCAATAATAATAAAAATAATAATAAAAATTGCCATCTTTCCATTCGATGGCAATTTTGTAAATATTTATCAGGTTTCTACCCTCTTAACTTTGCTTCTTTATGAGCCGTATGCTTCCTATCCCACGGACAATACTTCTTCAGTGCGAGCTTTCTTTCAACTTTCTTTTTATTCTTCCGTGTATAATAATTCGCCCTGCCACAATCCGTGCATTTCAATCTGATCAAATATTCAGAAAATTTTCGTGCTTTTGCCATAATAAATTACTCTCTTTTTTCCTACTCACCTTTGATACCACAATTTTTCGAAAATTGCAATTGTATCATTGAGCCCGAGAGAGGACTTGAACCTCCGACCTACTCCTTACCATGGAGTTGCTCTACCACTGAGCTACCCGGGCAATCACCGTGAGCCAGCAGAGGGATTCGAACCCACGACCTACGGTTTACAAAACCGTTGCTCTACCACTGAGCTATGCTGGCCATTCTACGGTATAAACAAAAGCGTATACCGTACTCATTTAAATTAAAAAATGTACACCCTTCAACTTGTGGTGGGCAGGGAGGGATTTGAACCCCCGTAGCCACATGGGCGTCAGATTTACAGTCTGATGCGATTGACCGCTCCGCCACCTGCCCGCTGCTATGCTTTATAACATATCTATTCTTTCTTAAAAAGGTCATCTGACTCCTTACCCTTTCGTAAATGCGAACTTACAAAGTTGTCAGCTTTCAAAATAAGTATTTTTAATCTTCTTAATGACTTATTCTTCAAAAGACTGATATGTTTATCTATCTTCTCAAGTGGAACATACTTTTTCCCTCCCTCAATTTCCTCTCCATTTGGGTGAATCCGTGGAACAGCAATAGCTATGATATAAACTACCACGCCAAGAGAAAGAGTAAATGCAAGTTGTAAGAAAAAATCCTGCATTAATAACAAATCATCTTTTTTTATTTAGAAGTACGCTAAATCTCAAATCGTACAAACCGACCAACCTTGATATTCTCACCGATTTGGGCAATTACTTCATTTACTATTTCCTCAATCTTAAATTTGGTATTTTTAATATATTCCTGCCCTAATAAATCATCTACCGTTTCCGGTGACATGGCCGCAATCTGCATAGCAAGATTATGCGCCAATTCTTTAAATAGGGTTCCTTTCGCAACAAAATCAGTTTCACAATACAGTTCCAATAACACACCGACACGATCATTGTGTATATAAGATTCTATACATCCCGCATTAGCTACCCGTTCTTTTTTCTTTTCCGCCTTCGCCATCCCCCTTTCACGAATAACTCCCACTGCTTTCTCAAAATCTCCACAGGCTTCTTCAAGTGCTTTTTTACAATCCATAACTCCAATACCTGTCATTTCTCGAAGTTTTTGAACATCGCTTGCTTGAACCATAATAATATAAATTATTTATCGTTTATATTTTCGTCCTCCTTCTGTTTCTTCTGCATCAAAGTAGAAGTCTGCGCTTTTTCTATAGATTTCTCAATATACGACATAACCAATGCCACACTTTTTGGGCTTCTTGTATTAGCCGGGATTGGATAATCGGCAAATTTAGGATCTCCATCTGTATTAACCAATGCCACAATAGGGATGTGCATCCGTCGAGCTTCTCGTGCTGCAACCAAATTCTCTTTCAAATCAGCGATAAATACCATCGAAGGCAGTTTGTCCATTTTCTCCATCCCAATAAAAAACTTTTCTAATCTTTTTAATTCTTTGGAGATCTGTAATCTTTCTTTCTTGGTATATTTTTCAATCCGTCCGGATGATTGATCCTCCTTTAACGTACGAAAATGATTGATCCTTCCCGAAATTGTTTTAAAATTCGTGAACGTCCCTCCCAACCATCGCTCGGTAACATACGACGCCCCTACCTTTTCCGCAGTCTCTTGTACTACTTTCTTTGTCGCAGGCGCTGTCCCAACGAAAAACAACATACCACCCGATTTAACTACACCCTCTATTGTTTTTTTTGCCTTATCCAAGGCTTCCATCGTTTTTAACAAATTAATAACCTCAAGCCCAGATCTCGTCGCAAGAATATATGGACGCATTTTAGGATTTGTTCGAGATCTATTATACCCATAAAAAACGCTTGCCTCCATCATAAGCCGCACATGCATTTCATCTTCAGATGTCAATACGACTTCAGAAACCTGCGTTTGTACTTCTTCCTTTTGTTCTTCCATGATTTTCTTCACTTTTTCCATACTAATTTTTTGTATTCCAAAGAAAGGCTGTCCTCTCTTTGGCAGCCCCCCTACTATATACTTATTTCTTTTTATGTTCAAGTCGCCAACGCTCAATTTCTTTATGATTGCCAGACCGCAATACCTGTGGGACGTCATATTCCCTTTTTTTATATACAAAAACCTCGGGTCTTGTATACACAGGGACACCAATACCATAACGTTTCTCTTCCAACGATTCCTTTTTACCAAGGACTCCTGTTATTTTACGACTCACCGCATCCATCACGATAAGTGCCGGCAACTCACCTCCCGTAAGAACATATGGTCCAACCGAAACTTCTTCTATCGAAAAAACTTTTTTTATCCGTTCATCAATCCCCTCATAACGACCTGCTATCAAAATAAAATGTTTATAATATCGACTATATCTTCGAGTAAGAGTGTCCTCGAATTGTTTTCCTGCAGCAGACATCAGTAATATTTTAGAAGACCTACACTGTGCTTGCTTCTTAATATATTCAATCGCTCGAACAAGCGGCTCAATTTGGATTACCATACCAGGACCGCCACCATATACCCTATCATCAACCTTATGGTGTCGATTTTCAACAA
Source organism: bacterium (assembly GCA_043808035.1). Taxonomy (GTDB): domain Bacteria; phylum Patescibacteriota; class Minisyncoccia; order UBA6257; family Colwellbacteraceae; genus JAZDFH01. The sequence continues at coordinate 15,613 of JAZDFH010000050.1, forward strand.
ATTTCCTCAAATCATGCACATGGACGCTAATATGTCCCGCTTTTTGCGCACGATTGATTATAGACTCCCCACTATATGCCAAACATATTTCAGGAAACAGTGTAATAATATCAAATCTCATCATATTCCAGTATAACAAAACAACAGTATAACAAAAAAGCCCCCTACCAAATGATAGAGGACTTAATTAACACTAAAACATTCTGTCTATAAGTCGTTTTTGATGTCATCAATAACCTGCTCAACAGTTGTTGTTACGTTCGAGTTTGTCGTTGATGTTGATACATTTCGTACATAATCAGATCCTTCCGGTTCCTCAATCTTAAGATTTACTCGCGCATTGTGTTTAATACCAACAATACGCAATAGTGATCTAATTGCTTTCGCTGTGTTGCCACCCCTGCCAACGACTTGTCCCATATCTTTCGGACTTACCAAAAGAGTCAATAGGACTCCCATTTCATCAACCTTGCGATCGATCTTTACGTCTTCCGGGTGATCAACGATTGACTTAATAAGAAATTCAAGAAATTCTTTATCGGCTTCTGTTGCCATCGTTGACGTTATATCTTACTTTTCGACCTTTTCCGTTTCTTTCTTTGTCGTTTTCGCTTTTTCAATCAACCGTCTCTGTTTCTTCAAAATATCACCCACAGTCTTAGTTGGTTGAGCACCACAATTAATCCAATATAAAACACGCTCATTATTAATATCGAACGAGTTCGAATGTGGACTATACCAACCTAAATCTTCGCTAAACTTACCCTGAAGTTTCGCCTTCTTTTCCTGAACAACGATACGAAATGATCGCTGTTTCTTTTTCCCTACCATTCGTAATTTGATTGCTAACATACCCTGTTATTTAATCGTATCGTATTCATAAAGTCAAGCGTTCACTAAAATTAATCAAAATTTTAGTAAATTCTTTCTAATTTTAGGTCTCAAAAATCAAACAAATTGGGATAAAAAGACAGAGTTAAGTGTCACATCGTTTCCAACACATCAATGTCTAATATATTCAACCCCTTTTTTAACACAACGGCTGTCGCACTAATAAGACTCACTCTCGCCCGCGTCAACTCCGGTTTAATTGTATCTGAAATAACTCTATGTTTATTATAAAACTGATTAAAGCTTTTCGCTGTCTCGAAAATATGAGTTGTAATACGTGCAGGATTACATTCTTCTGCCGCCAATAACACCTCCTGAGGAAACTGTATCAGTTTTTGTAATAATAAACGCTCCTCTGAATTTCCAAGAAGAGAAAAATCAACATCTTGGCAACAAATATCGTCATTTCTCACATTCTCCAAAATACCAAAGATTCGAGCATACGCATATTGACAATATGGTCCCGTTGCGCCATCAAACGCAACTGATGCTTTCGGATCAAAATGGATATCTTGAGTAGTCTTCAGCGATAATAAATAATATTTTATAGCCCCAATCGCAATCTTTGCAGCTATCAGCGATATCTCACTATCAACAAGTTTATTCTTCGTATTCCTTTTACAAATCTCTTCTTCGGCAAGCTTGGTCACTTCATCAATTAAATCGTCGGCCTCAACCGTTTTCCCTTCTCGTGACTTCATTTTGCCTTCTGGCAAATACACCATCCCGTAAGAAAGATGATAACACTTTTTTGCCCATGTATATCCCAATGCTAAAAGGATAGTGAACAGACAAGAAAAATAATAATTTTGTTCACTCCCGACAACAAAAACAGAACGATCAAGATTGTGTTCCTTAAACTTTAATATCGTAGCTGCTATATCCTGAGTTATATACAGACTTGTCCCGTCAGGTCGCAATACTGTTACTTCTTTTAGTGTCCCGTCTTTATTACGACCAAACGGAGTCTCAGGAAGTTGAAAAACAGTATTGCCTTTGTCATTTTTTGAAAAAATCTTTTTCTCGGAACCACTCTCTATAATGTCTTTGCCTAATTTATATATATTCGACTCAAAATAAAAAACATCAAATTCAAAACCAACCTTTTTATACGTTTCAGTAAAACCAACACATGCCCAATCTTTCATTATTGCCCAAAGCTTCATTGTCTCCGAATCTCCCTGTTCCCATTTTTGTAACAATAACTGAACTTCTTGTGCAAGATCAGGGTTTTTATCCAATTCTTGAGCATACCGAACATACCATTTACCGACAAAATGATCACCTTTCAATCCCTCTGATTCAGGTGTCGAACCATTCCCCCATTTTTGCCACGCTAACATACTTTTACAAATATGCACCCCTCTATCGTTGACTAAGTTAGCTTTTATCACATGATTGCCTGTCGCTTCCAATAAATGAGCCATAGCCATTCCTATAGAACCGTTTCGTAAATGTCCTAAATGAAGAGGTTTGTTCGTATTCGGAGAAAGATATTCTACCATAACACGTGATTTTTCTTCACTTTCAACATCACCGAAAGAATCCCCTTTCTCAAGGATATGAGTACAATATGAAAAAAGTAAACTTTTTTTGACTGTTATGTTCAAGTACGGACATACCGCATGAATCGCCTCTATCATATCACTTGGTTCAATCGCCTCAGCGATTTTATTCGCTATACTGTTTGGCGCATCGTGAAATTGTTTTGCCAGAGAAAAACATTCTACCGTAAAATCACCAAATTCTATATCAGGTGGAAAAGATAGAAATAAGCTTTCCGGATATTCTCCCCATATCTTTTGGACAGCTTCTTTTATATGGAATAAAATTTGTTGTTTGAGCTCATTCATGTCTTTTTGAAAAAATGTTACTACTCAAAGAGTAACACATCTATTATAATTTTCGATATCTTCCTATTATTTTTTACCTTCCGTCAATCTCTCTTTATAACCACTGATCAACATTCCTATTATATCATAATGCTCAATTTTCAGTTCTCTTGAAACCATAAAAATCCGGATTAGTGTTCGTTAGCTGCGTCCTTTAATTTAAGAGAAAATATTTTCGAAGCACCGTCATCCGCCATAGTGACACCATAAAGCGTTTCAGCCGCCTCCATAGTTGCCCTGTTATGTGTAATAATCACAAATTGTGTTTTTCTTGAAAATTCTTTCAAAATTTCGCCTAATCGGCGGGCATTCTGCTCATCGAGTGCGGCATCAACCTCATCCAAAACTAAAAACGGAGGAGGAGAAACCGAAATAAGAGCAAAAAGCGCCGCGATAGAAACAAGGCTTCTCTCACCTCCAGAAAGCACTTCGAGCCCTTTAATGCGTTTCCTTGGAAGATGGATGAATACTTCTATTCCTCCCTGTTTTTCCGTCATATCCCCTTCTACCTCCTCTGTACTCTCTTCGCCAATATTTTGTGGTACATCCTGCACAATAAGTCCCGCTTTTCCTCCTCCAAACATAAGAGTAATGAACTTTTCAAATTCTTTGTTTATCGTGGATATCGCATGTGTAAATTCCGTGCAAATTTTACGATCAAGTTCCTTAATAAGTTTCTTGAGATCACATACTGCCTGTTCAAGATCAAAAATATTTTTTGTTAAAAACTCATATCGCTCTTCAACTTCTTTTGCCTCACTAATGACAGCGGGATCAATTTCTTCAATACTGACGAGTTCTGCTCGAAGCCTGTAAATTTTACGCATCTCTTCTTCTCCTGACTCTGTTACCTCTCCTTCCCAGTTTTCAAAATCATGAAACGTTTTTCCAATCTCCGAAATTTGCCGCTCAAGATCACGTAATCGTTCTCTAACCCGTTCATCGTCGAAAACAACCTTATTCCGTCCTTCATGAAAAATCGCTAACTTTCTCCTCTCGTCTTCTAAGACAATAAACGCTTTTTGAAAATTATGATTAAACTGTTCCAGATAAGAAGAACATGTTTTTTCTTCGTTTTGTATACATTCAAACTCAGTATCCACTTTATTTAATGCACTAATAACAGCCTGAAGTTTATCAAGCAGTTCCGGATTATCTTTCTTCTGAATGGGGGTTTTCTCAAATGCCGAATCAGCCGCGACGATTATCTTTTTTATACCCTCCCTCAATTTTGTCACATCTTCTTCGTTCTGTAACAATTGAGCAATATGCTGTACCTCTTTTATAAGTCGAACAAAATCAACTTCTTTTTGCCCAACGGAAGAGTGGGTACGTGTAAATTCTATCTCTGTTTCAATACGGCCTAAATCACGTTGTAAAATCGCCCGTTTTTCTAAAAGTCTTCTTTTCTCTTCCGCGAGCACTCCTTCTTTCTCATGTGCTTTCGGTCTGCTCTTTTTAACTTCCTCAAGTGCATTTTCAGCCCCTACAACATGTTTTTGCTGCACATGAATCTTATCGTCTACTTCTTTTAATCGTGGTGTAATGCTCAAGAGCTGTATACGGAGCTGCTTCAGCTTGCCACCATACACCATCATCTCATAATTATTTAATTCCTTTTCAATCTCATTTTTTTGTTCATATCGCTTTGCTTGCCGACGCAATAACCGAAGCCGCGGTAGCAGTTCTTCTATAAGTGCTTTCGTTTTATCAAGATTAAATGTCGTATTTTGCAGTTTTCTTTTAGCAGACGACTTTTTTATTTGATATTCCTTCAGGCCAAGCATCTCTTCAATGAGAACACGCCTTTCAATCGGAGTCGCCTTAATAAAAACATCACTGTCTCCTTGTCCGATAATAGTCAAACCTCTCGCTCCAACTCGCGCACGAGCAAAAAAATCAATCACGTCTTTTAGACGGACTTCCGCCTTATTCAAAAAAAATTGAGATGTCCCATCCCTACTAACCCGCCGAGAAATTGAAACTTCTTTATAAGGAACCGGGAAAAATCCGGAATTATTATCAAAATACAAACTTGCTTGAGCAAGTCCTGATCGAGGACGTTTTTCGGTACCAGCAAAAATCAAATCTTCTATTTTACCTCCTCGAAGATTACGAGCATCCCGTTCCCCCAAAAGCCAACGTATACCATCTGCAACGTTAGATTTGCCTGACCCGTTCGGACCAACAATTGCAACAACACCCGCATCAAATTCAAAATGCGTCTTATCTGCAAACGATTTAAAACCTTGTAATTCTAACCTTTTAAGAAACATACTTCCATAATTACATAAAACACTTCTCTACACCATCGATTTCTTTCAAAAAAATCTTTGCGGCTTCTGTCTCTGCTTCTTGTTTGGAATGTCCCTTTCCTTCTGCGCGTAACGTCTCATCCATAAAAAGCCCGACAGTGAATAATCTATCATGAGAAGGACCTACTTCTCCCAAAACCTTATATGTCGGCGTAATACGATATTTCTCCTGAATTTTTTCTTGTACTAAACTTTTAGGATCCTTCCCTCCCGCTACTGTTATTTCATCGACATGCGTCAAAATATAACGTTCAATAAATGATGTCGCTGTATCATATCCATTATCTAGATATAAAGCACCGATAAGAGCTTCAACCGCGTCTGCAAGAATAGCTTCTCCTCTCCGTTCATAAATTTCTTTTGCTTCTCCTTTCGACATCAATAGCACAGATGGGATATCAATCTCTTTTGCAATTGAACACAACATCTTTGTATTTACCAATGCCGCTCTATATGTAGTCAAATCCCCCTCTTCTTTATCAGGGAACTGACGGAAAAGATGATCCGTAACAATTATCTCTAAAACAGCATCCCCCAAAAACTCTAAACGTTCATTATGACGATACTTCCACACTACATTTTCATTAAGATATGACCGATGAGTGAGTGCTTCTTTAAGAATATCTTTGTTTTGAAAAACAATACCTATTTCTGCTTCAAGCTGTTGTATTCCGTGTTCGTTCATAGCCAATTATTCTTCGATTGCTCCTTGTTGTTCTTTTTGTACTTCTTCAGGTTGCTTCCTTTCGGGGTCTTGATCAGGTTCACCGATTTCTCGATATACCGTTCCCAACACACCATTAATAAATTTACCCGAATTTTGTCCTCCATAGTTTTTTGCAAGCTCAATTGCTTCATTAATAGCAACCCGAGGAGGTACTTCGCCTCTATCGGCATATAATAGCTCATAAAGCCCTATGCGTAATACGTTGCGATCCACAATAGGCAGTTGAGAAATTGGCCATTCCGGCGCAGAAGTAGTAATAATTTCGTCTATCTTCTTAATCTTTCCTTGAACGCCTTCGACGATGTGTATTACAAAATCCCGATCACTGAAACCGGGAGCAAATTCTTCAAGATTCCGTTCAAGAATTACTAATAAATCACCTTCGCGATTATAAAAATCCCATTCATACAGTGATTGTAACGCAATACCTCTTCCAAGCTGTCGTGCCGCCATTGTTCGGAATTTCTATTTTAACTCCTTTTTTACTCCTCTATCACCACACTGTTTGCATATTCGATGAGCAAGACGAGGGGCTTTACATGTGGGACATGAAGCCATCGTCACAGGCTTTTGTGCAAGATGACTGCGACGCCTGCCCACTTTTGATTTTGTATGATGTTTAACCGGTACTCCACCCATTTTATTATAATATTATCCTTTTAAATTCAATTAACAATCAAATTGTACGGTATTTTCGCAAAAACGTCAAACGATGAAAAAAACACGGACCGAACCTTTTTATCGCCTTTATGTGCAACAACGTACCATATCCCTTGTGCTTCTCAAAACAATATTCCGGATATTGCTTCGCGACACGAACCATATACTCATCTCTCTTCACTTTCGCGACAACCGATGCTAAAGAAACCTCAAAAAAATTATCATCCGCACGTACAATCGTACGAGCGGATGAAACGCTTGCGATAGCAGTATGAAGTGTTTTTTGATATTGTTTGCTTTTAATAAAGAGCCCCCCATCAAGAATAATATCAAACGACGCATCATGATCTTGACTTGTAATACAAACAATTATTTTCGTAATCGCTCTCCATGCAGCATTATTTGCAGCATATGAAACATTATGAGAATCAATACGTGAAGCAGTCGTGCGTGCAACAGTAAACCAAATATTTTGATCTTTAGCAATCTTGTTTAAACGTAAAAAAGCTTCATCGCGTGCACGAGCGGTCATTTTCTTCGAATCACGTACAAAAAAAAATGTAGACTTGACCATGTTTTTACGACAAGTAGGAAAAGCGGTTGCACCAACAAAAACAGACCCTGCAAGAGTTCCCCTCCCCGCTTCATCCAATCCGATACTATATCGCACATTTTTACTCCAAAAGAGAAATATTATTGTTACTCCATATCGAGCATTCTTTTAATCTCTTCCACCAACTGTTTCGGTGTTGCTTCAAGTTTAAGAAGATATCGAGCATTCTTCATTCCTTCAATTTCTTTACGAAACTCATCGCTGGAAAAATTGGTGAACATAATAACTGGGACTGCATCAAACTCTGAATGTTTCCGAACTTCCCGAAGTATATCCATCCCTGAAATTTTATCAGGTAGAAGGATATCGAATACCATAACATTCGGCAATCCACCCTTTTCAGTACGATATGATTCGACTCGCTTTAAAGCATCTGTGCCATTATCAGTCGCATCTACTGAAAAGCCATTTTTCTCGAAAGTTGATTTATATAATGTAACAATATCAGGTTCATCTTCTACAAAAAGAAGGACTTTTGGTTGCTCGTTAATTGCTTCTGTCATAACTTTGAATTGATTTATATTTTATATAATAAGTATACCATTAAAAGAAAAAATGTGCATGTTAGTTCTCCACAATATCTTTCTGTACGGTTTCCGTCGTCGGTAAACGAACAAAAAAAGCACTCCCTTTCCCCTCACCTTCAGACTCTGCCCACACCTCTCCATGATGTGCGGTAACAACATCTTTTGCTATATACAATCCAATGCCCGTTCCTTTAATAGCCTTAACAACCGCTGAACCACGCCGAAATTCTATAAAAAGCCCAGACAATGTCTCAGACGAAATTCCCAGCCCGCTATCATGAACGGAAAACAATATCGACTTTTCCGATTCCCTGCGAAGAGCAACCTTAACCCATCCCTCCTTTGTGTATTTCAACGCATTTTCGATCAAATTTTGAAAAACCTGCCGTATTTTTTGTACATCAACAGTAGCTAAAATTACGTCATCAGGAAGATCAACAGTAAGCGACAATTTTCTGTTTTCAGCCATCAACATAAGGTCTTCTGTTGTTTCTTTAACAATAGATACTATATTCGTCGGTTCCATATGGTAGGCCATCTTCCCTTCTTCAATCTTTCGTAAATCAAGAAGATTATTTACTAAACTGATAGTCCTATCTGTCGCAATACGAATTTTCCCCGACATATCTTTAATCTCCACGTCGGATAGTGTATCAATTTCATCCTGCAATATAGAAACATATCCTTTAATAATAGTCATCGGAGTCTTTACTTGATGTGACGCAAACGAAAGAAATTGCGATTTTATCGCATCCAATTCTTCAAGCCGTTCATTTGCTGAAGTTAACTGATCTGTCAATGTCTCCAATGTATGTCGATGTTCAACCTCCTTTTTAACACTGTTCACCAACAAACTCCCAAAAAATGCTACAAAAATGAAGAGTCCGCTGTTAATAGCAAATTCTCTCCAATCCCCCACAGATGAAACCGTCTGCGCGAGCAAAAATATTAAAATTACAAAAGTGAAAAATTCAGCAGCTGCAGTTTTGAGACTAAAAAATTTGTGCCGCAAGATCGCATATCCCGTAAAACCAACAAAAATAAACAATGAAAAACGAGCAAACCAAAAATAATCAGCAAGGGCAGGAATAAGAGGCATCAAAAACCATATTGATAAACCAAGCCCTCCACTCACTCCTAATCCAATTAAAATAAAGAAAAATTGGCTTTTCCTCTCCTTATCCGTCTCTTGCAAGTAGCGATGGACCAGTTTCCCAATACCAATAAAAAAACATATAAACAAAAAAGGAGTAAAAAAGTAGTAATATAAATGTCCCCATGTTACGATCGGTTCAAATGAACGCATTCCGCCACCTTCTGAACATATCTCGTTTATCACGACAGCGCCGGGTATAAAAACAGATACCACTACTCCGACATAGAGTAATGTAATAACAGCTAAAAATTTTTTCTTTAAAACAAGTTCCCCTTGAGGGAAAGAAAACGCGAATAGAAAAATAGAGAAAAAAGCTGTCGCAATAACCGCCACAGGCAATTTTGTAAGATAAAACGCTGTTGTATGATACTGAAACGTTGTATGTAAATAAAATCGTAGGATACTCAACCCTTCCCACAATCCCGCAGAAACAGCGATCACGGCAAAAGAAACGTTTGCGAAATTTTTCCGCGCAGCAAAATAAGCGGCAATCCCTATAATCATACTTCCAAACGAAAGAACCGAAAGAAAAAAAACGACAAGATTTGTATTCATAATTCTCTATACATCGCTTTGTATTCAAAAATACTTATTATTACAGTATAACACATTATTTTTTTAAAATCATATCTATTTCAACATTATCAATTTCTGCAAATCTTTTTTCCACGTGTGGTATCCGTATATAAAAACTACTTCCCATCCCAAGCCCTTCAGATTCCGCCCAAATTTCTCCATGATGATCAAGAACAATCTGTTTCGCTATATAAAGACCGAGACCTGTTCCTTGGATCACCGACACACCTTTCCCCCTCGAAAATTCACTGAACAATAGTGGAATCACGTCTTTCTCAATACCACGCCCCGAGTCGGAAACATGCACCAAGACATCATCCTTTTCTCTATAAACTTTCACTTTTACCCATCCCTTCTCCGTATACTTTACCGCATTTTCAACAAGATTTTGTATCACTTCTCGAAACTTTTCTTTGTCAGCATGAATTAAAATATGTTCATTTTCCGATTCCATAAAAAGACGCAATCCTTTCTCCTTCGCAATAAGTTGTAACTCTTCTACGGCACTCTTTACCATTGAAACAATATTAACAGCAGAGAAACGATATTCCATTCTTCCTTCCTGCATTTTTTTTACATCAAGCAAACTATCAACCAAATGTATTGTTCTGTCAGTTGCGATCCTCATACGATTTATCATCTCTATCACCTTTTCTCGTGACAATTCGTGAAGATGAACATAAATCAACGACGAGTACCCCTTGATGGCAGTCATTGGTGTCTTCACTTGATGTGTCGCAAAAGACAAAAAACGCGTTTTTGTCACATCAAGTTCCTCAAGTTGCTTATTCATACTTTCAAGTTGTGCGCTTACTTCTTCCAATTCTTCCATACGACTTCCCTCTCTCCGTATATTCTTAATAACCAACATTCCAAAGACAACCACTGCACAAAATATAATCGAATTTGTAAACAGCTTATCCATTGATGTCACAAGTATCAGTCGAGCAAGAAGAAAAACCCATATCATAGCCATCAAAAATTCTGTCCCCACTATTTTTACTTTAAAAAGTTGATGCCTCAAAACAGCATACGCAGCTGCAATAACAAAGAAAAAAACAGCAAAATGACCAATCCAAAAGAACTCACCAAACGAAGAAAAAAGTGGCGTAACAAACCATGCGGCAATCCCAATCCCGCCGCTCACACCAACGCCGGCGAGCATATCCCTTACCTGAATCTTCTCTAAAGCATCAACCGCTGTTTTATATGCTTTCACCAAACGAGCAATAGAAATCAAAAAACAAACAATAATAAAAGGAGCATAATAATATTGATATAACGACCCTAATTCAAAGCGCGGCTGAAATCGATATACTCCATTCTGGATAATAAATTGTTCAGAAATATATATCGCTCCCGGTACAAAAAGAAGGATCATCAATCCAACATACGCAACAGTGATGACCATAAAAAAAGTCTTCGGCATCACAAGCTTGCTTGAAGTAAAACTATACGTAAACAATAAGAAAAAATAGAAGATAGAAACAACAAATAATGATGAAAACTTCGTGAAAATACTCACCGGTTCCATCACAATTCCTCCATTCGATGCGAGATAAAACCGAAGTACCGTAAAGCCGATCCACAACCCCGCCGAACATGCGGTTAACGCAAAAAAAACACTAGAAATTTTACGTTCACCATTTAATAAGGCAGCAATCCCTATAAGGATGCTCCCTGAAGCAATAGATGCGAAAATAAATGGAAGTAAATCAAAATGCATGTTGTATGTTTAGATGTCAAACTAAAACAATATAAAATACTTTTATAGTATACCCTATTACCATAAACTCTTCTAATGCGGTTCTATAAACAGACCACGATGAAATGTAATTTCTACTCATGCACAAGCGGCAGTTGAACAAAAAACGCACTTCCTTTCTGATCGCCCGCACTCTCTGCCCAAATTTTTCCTCCATGATCAACAACGATCTGTTTCGCAATAAATAAACCCAAACCACTCCCCTGAATAGCCGTTTCAACCGCAGACCCACGTTCATATTCCTTAAAAAGCTGCGGGAGTACATTCACAGAAATACCGCGTCCGGAATCTTTCACCGAGAAAACAATATCCATATCCCCACCTTGTTTAACACTAAGGCGAACCCATCCTTTATCGGTATATTTAATAGCGTTCTCCACCAAATTTTGAAGCACTTCACGCATTTTTTGTATATCAATCTGCGCTTCCCCTTCAAACGCAGGTGCTTCAAAAACAAAATATAACCCTTTCTCCTGTGCTATGGACCGCAACTCCTCAACAACATCTCGGACGACTTGAGCAAAAGACACTGCTTCAAAATTATATTGCATCCTCCCTTCTTCGATTTTCCGCAAATCAAGGAGATTATTCACTAGGCTGATAGTACGATCTGTCGCCAACTTAATCTTCCCCGCCATTTGTTTCACCTTCGTTTTTGGAAGCCGATCAACATTATAATAAATAAGACATGCATACCCCTTAATGGCAGTCATTGGTGTCTTTACCTGATGTGACGCAAATGATAAAAAACGAGATTTCATTTGATCCAACTCTTGCAGCCTTTCATTTGCCTTACCTAACTTTTTATTCAAAACCTCAAACTTTTCCCGTTGCTCAATTTCATGAATAACTCCCCGAATCAAAAAAATACCAAAAATAATAACAAAGATTAGCAAGCTACCGTTAATAATAACGCCCTCAATATTCTTCGCTAATAATGTTTGAATAAACAAAACAAACCAGATAATAAACGTCAGCATTTCAGCGGCGATAACCTTAATATTAAAAAGATGATGTTTAAAAATAGTATACGCAATCGCCCCTGTCCAGATCAAAGATGCCGGCGAGTCGAGGAACGCATAACCTCTCAGTTTTAAAACTGGAGCTATAACGCCTGCCATCGTTGCAATAAATCCATAACCGATAACACCTATTAAAACATACCTTAACTGCATTTTTTTAACAGTAATATGTTTTTCATACCGATAGGCTCGTACCAAAATAAAAACCATAGTTATAAACAATACAACTTCAACTAAAAGATAAATATAAAAAAATATTCCTGCCTCTGTTTTATAAGACAACTCTGAAATTTTTTCAAAGTTGTCCATGAAGCCTTGAGGCATAAAGGCGAGACAGGCAACCAAAATACCAATCAATTCTAATAAAAAGACATATATTTTTTTGACTTCGTCAAAAACAAAATATAGTGTCCAAATTAATCCATTTGTTACTACAAGCATCCCTAACGCATATGTAGCATCAAAGAAAAGAGCACTATCAAAAACTCTTAAAAATAAATTTGCGAAACATAACAATGCCGAGAATAGGGCAGTAATGGCAAACCAAGAGCTATGAAGAGTCCTTTTGCCTTGTAAAAAAACAATAAGGAATAAACTTAAATTCAGAACACCAGCTGCCGCAATAATAATAAGAGTTAGTCCACGCATATCTCTTTTATTTTATAATTTTAATTCTTTTTTTGTATCCAATAACGCATTAAGTAAAGTATCAATCTGTTCTTTCGTATATGAGGAAGTCATAACAAACCTAATCCTACTATTGCCGTGTTCCACTGCAGGATAACGAACGTTTGGAGCGATAATCCCTTTTTTGAATAAAATCTTTGTAGCTTGCATTGCCGCTTGATCCGTACCAAAAATAACTGGAACTATTAAAGTATTACTACCAACCGTATTATATCCCATACCTTTTACTGCATTTCTGAAATATTCTGCATTATGCCACGCCGTTTCCCTTCTATCGTCCGCAACAGCAACCAATTCAACAGAGCGCTTAAGACCAGCTGCGATAACAGGTGGTAAAGGGGCGGAAAGCAAATATGTCCTCGCAGTGATTCTTAGATAATCAATTAACCATCTTTTACCAACAACAAAGCCTCCCACACCACCAAAAGCTTTTGTAAAAGTACCCATCCGTACGATTTCGTCATTTTGATCAATATTGAAATGTTCAAAGCTGCCTCTCCCTGTCTCACCTAAGACGCCTATGCCATGAGCATCATCAACAATCAATGAAGCTTCAAACTGTTTTGCCAATTCAACAATGTGATCAAGTGGGGCAATATCTCCATCCATACTAAATACACCATCTGTAATAATAATTTTACGTCTTCCTGTAGCTTTCTTAAGAGCCACCTCAAGGTCGGACATATCACAATGTTTATATATAAACTTTTCAACTTTAGCCAACCTAACACCATCAACAATGCTCCCATGATTTTTCCTATCACTAAAAATAGAAGTTTCTATACCATTCAAAATCTTATCTTGAGCAAACGTCATCACTGAACTCTTTAAATCAACTTCAATAAGATTGGATAATGCGGGAATTAAACCAATATTCGCCATATAACCAGCATTAAAACAAATCGCTGCCTCTTGTTTAAAATAATCCGCAACAGTGCATTCAAGTTCGTTATGAATATCTATATTACCTGTAAGTAAACGAGGACCACCTGACCCCAAACCGTATCGTTCAACAGCGGCTTGCATCGCCTTTTTTACTTCTGGATGAGATGACATACCAAGATAATTATTGGAACTAAACACTAAATATTTAGTGCCATCAATTATCATCTCCGGCTCAGTCGCCGGACCATCCACAATAGGGACATCTGGATATAATCCTGAATCTTTTATTGAATTAATTATTTCTTCTATTTCATGCATCCTATTTTATAATACCATTCTATAAACAAAACAAAAAGTGAATTTGTCAAACGACAACGAATTCTCCGCAAGTAATGTTAAAATATTTTTTCAACTTAGAGCCTATCCCAATAGTCCACACTGTGCCGCGATGATATATGAACACACGAGGCATATCTGCGCCTGATAATTCTTTGCCTTTTTACACCACCGAATAAGTATTCCTCTGAACCGATTCATCCACGAGTGCGTACGT
>JAZDFH010000051.1:0-2953 GCA_043808035.1 bacterium
TCGTAAATAAACTATAAGATAAAATACCCCTTGACAAAACAAATAAAATACTCTACATTTAAATTATGTTAGTAATATTATAAGTTATATTAAAATATTAACTAGAAATATATAGCATATAGCTCAGAAGCAAAAAAAAGCCAACAAGCTCATTGTCGAAAGCTAAAAACATAACCGCTCGAAGTTTCCAGTAATAGGGACCAAGAGTACATAATAAGCAATAAGCAAAACAATAACTCAATTACAGAGTTACCAAAAAAAGCTTAAAGCACCGTTTTCAGCAGAATGACAAAAAAGCAAAAAAGCTTTTCAAGCACAGAGCTAAGAAAACCAATGTGTTGAGCAAAGATCAAAAGAAGCAAATGGTCTAAAAAAGCTCAAAATCTATACGCAACCGAGTCCAAAGAAAGTTTCCGAGGGCTCGGTGCGCTTTTTTACCGGGATTTTCTATCCAACCAAACCCCATCTACAAGAGCCGTCTTGCTTACCGGAGAAAAAGGGGAAGCCCACACAACGCACGGATGAGAATCGGCGATTCCCATTATTTTTTTGTCATGAGGAGAAGGAAAGAGCATTGAAGCTGAAACGACAGGGGGGAATAAAAGAAGAGATTGATCTCCATTCTCAAACGAAAACAAATAGCTATCCTTGTATTTTGCATAGAGTTCGCGTGCAATGTGAGTCCATGAACCATGTAACGTCATATGAAGATGAACCAATTGTTTGATTGCATCTTGAAGATGAAGGAAGCCAAACATATGTCTATCAACTTTTCCCTGATGTTGAGTCCATCCATGCGAATGAGAAGAAAAGTCTTGCAAATGAGAGATATTAGCAGTGGCAACCTGAGATCCATAATCAAGAAAAATAGAAAGCGTTCTTCTGTCGGCAACGCTCATATGGGGTGATACTTCCAGGAGTGCTTGTGCTAATTGTGGGCTAAGCTGTGGAGCGATGTGGGCGTGATGGCGTATTTGAGTCATTCCCCCTCGGCGAGTGAATCCCGGTTCTGGATCTGGATTGTCTGGAGCCCACCCAATAAAAAAATACATAGAATTTCCCTCACTGACAAAATGAGTAGCAATTTTTTCAACGGCCTGTAGGAATTCAGTATCTTGGGTAAGGGAGATCCAACTGTCTGGATTTCTCCATCTTTCTATTCCGTCGGGTGCCCTTTTTGCTGCCCAGCAAACTGCGCTCCCATCCGGATGATGGGGGAGGAGAGACGGCATAGTATAAAGCACGTGTTGTCCAGCAGATACGAATGGTGGTTCATGCCTCATCATCTCTTGTAGTTTTATATAGATGGTTCCCTCGGGATTTGTCCGTGTGGGCACATGCACACCCGAGCAATCACCGAGTGTCGTAATGCGGGGTATTTGAAGGCCTTCTATAGACATAATAGGTAAATAGGAATTATATCGAAAATACAGTAAAAGTGTATACTATGTTTATGCTTTTTGATTTTTATTTACACATGCTTTTTTCGCTCAAGAAAGAAATACTATTTTTGTTCGCTGGATTAATATTTCTTATAATTGGTATTCCCAGTTTTTTTTGAAGGGATACGCGGCGTAAGAGAAGGAAAAATATTTTTAAGCTACAAACGATACAGTAGTTATAGCCGTAAAAAAGACGATACCCGAACCGGCGTTGTCGCACGAATTTGGGGTGTTTCCTACATTCCATTAAGCCTGATTTTTATCGGAATTGGAGGGCTATTAATTTTTACGTTTATTCTTTCTTTGGTGAAGCGCTGAATATATGAGTGATTTGATCTTTTAACTTTTTTATATTTATTTCCTCTTTTGAGGAAATAAATATTGTGGAGAAGGCTGCATATTTCTTTTTCACCTCTTCAAACTCGCCCCACCGCTCCTCAGGAAGGAGATCTGCCTTGGTAAAAACAAGAATTTGCGGAATATGTGCGGCTCCAATTTCATAAACAATTTCCTGGACTACATCTATCTTCCTGTCCCGCAGCTCGTCACTGATGTCAATAACGTGAAGAATTAGATCTGCATGAATCACATCAAGAAGTGTAGATTTAAAAGTCTGGATCAATGAAGGAGGAAGATTTTGGATAAAACCAATCGTATCGGACACCAGAAGATTATTTTCGTGGCCCATACCTTTGAGCCGACCTACCGTTGAACTGAGAGTAGCAAAAAGAACATCTTCAGATATTTTGTTTCGCCCCGTAAGTACATTAAACAGGGCAGTTTTGCCGGCATTAGTATAGCCAACAAGTGCGACATGCCGTACTCCAAGCTCCTTTCTATGGTCAACCTGCCCCTTCCTATGTTCAAGTTGTTTTTTAAGTTCGTCCTCTTTCTTTTTAATAAGAGATCGCCAATGGCGTTTCATACGCTCAATATTTGTTTCTCCCACTCCCTTACTCCCGATACCGCCTCCTTGACGTGAGAAATATGTGCCCCCCAGGCCATAAATACGTGGACCCATATGATGCATACGTGCAATCTCAATCTGAAGCCGTGCCTCTGTAGTTTGAGCATGTTTTTCAAAAATATGCAAAATAAGATCGACACGATCCCATACTTTTATGTCCGGATTGGCGCCCCAAAGCCGCTCAGTGATATGAAATAGTTGTGTAGGTTTGACAATATCATTCAAAATAATAATATCTATTTTCTTATTATTCACCATCTCAATCAGTTCCTGTAATTTTCCCGATCCAATGAACGTATCTTTATCAGGTTTTGTCCTGTGTTGAATAATATGACCCACATCAATACTTCCATAAGTACGGATCAGAGACTTGAGCTCAATAAGGTTTCGCTCGGCTTCCGCTACGTGAGTATTTGGGCCTATGACATCAATAATAATAGAACGAAACATCTGCGTCTTTTGCATAGTGACATTGTACAATATATCCCGGGTATTTCCTCCCAGCTATTTTACTTCAGTCAAACGGGACAAACCAGCACAAGAG
>JAZDFH010000052.1:0-25617 GCA_043808035.1 bacterium
CACTCGTAATGTGATTATCGTTCATTGTTATTGTCATTAATACTCATGGTATGATAATCACCCAGCAAAAAGGAGCTTTCAGCTCCTTTTTGTGTTGGAATGGGTTTTTATTTCAGGCTACTTGTGTGTTGGACAAGACTCGAACTTTTAAAAATATAGGTTATATGTTATTATGAAATATATAAAAAGGTCATTTTTTAATAAATCAACAATTGACATGCGAAAATTTTTAATTGCATTAATCGTAGGAACTGTAATCTTATCTTCATTTCCTGTTTTTGCAAAAGATGAGAATGGTACAGGGACAACTAATGTGGAGAAACAAGTGATCAATGTGCAGCAAGAGCAGCTTAAAAATATCCAACTGGAAAAAAGGACTCAACAAATTGAAGCAAGAGAGAATATAAAGGCCAGTGTTCAGGAACAGAGAGAGGCTGTCAAAACGCAAGTTCAGGAGAAACGGGAAGAGGTGAAAACACAGATTCAGGCGAATCGAACGGAGGTCAAAGATAAAATTCAGGCTCAACGACAAGAGGCTATTACTCAGTTTCAGGAAAAACGACAAGCGGCCGTAGAATTACGTCAAGAAAAAAAGCAAGAAATTCAAGCTCAATTACAAGCTAAAAAAGAGGAACGGCAACAACAAATTCAGCAGAAAAAAGAGGACCTTCGCGTACGATTACAGGAGATTAAAGATGCCAGAAAGCAACAAGCTATAGTACGTATTAATAATCATGTGGATGTTGTGAATGAACGAGCGGTGAACCATTTCACGAACGTTCTTGATAGACTTGAAGAAATTTTAGCGAAAATTAAGGAGAGGGCAGATAAGATAGTGGCAAACGATGTTGATGTCACAGCAGTCCGCGCAGCAATTACTACCGCCGAAAACTCTATCGCTTCGAGTCGTTCGTCTGTAGTTGCCCAAGCTGCTAAAACATACGCAATCGAAATTACGAGTGAGGAAACTTTGCGGTCGGATGTTGAGACAGTAATACAGGCTATGAAGGGAGATCTTGAATCGGTACAAACGACTACTCAATCAGCTCGGGATGCGGTTCATAGTGCACTGCGGTCTCTTGTACAGATCCCTCGGGTGAATGACTATGAAGTCGGGGTCGATGCATCAAGTGTTACCCAATAACTCATTCGTTTAAAATAAATAAACAGTAAATAGACTAAGACCATGGAAAAGAAAAAAATTGCATTTATTGTCGCGGCAGTCGCAGTAGTACTTTTCGGATTAATGCTTATCATGCAAAGAGGTGTATTTACCAGTCCTGCGCCGTCTGGACCGGTTGAGCCACAAGTAAACATAATACCACAACCTGATGCGGCAGCGGAATCGTTGAATGAATTACCTGAGTTACAAAAGGGAGACACGACAGACGTGATTGAGAAAGATTTGCAAGGTATTAATTTTAACGAATTAGATAAGGAATTCGATGATATCAATACTGATCTAAACAAGTTATAGGTTTGATATTTTAGACTTAAAAAATCCTCTGTAAACAGAGGATTTTTTAAGTCTATTGATTGCTTTTCGGAAATATGATTTGAAAATAACGATACGGAGGCGGATATATGTGGTTGTAAATGTTTTGCCATATTATATTCGTTAGGTGATTTTAATCTTTTCTATAGAGTAGAGAAGACCTTATTGAAGGGGTTTTCTAAGAAGTTATCAAAATACGAAAGTAGTTTATATATACTTATTTTTTTGTTATACTAATAATATGACAAAAATAGAAAAGGCGATTATTGCAGTAGCTGGCTCTGGAACTCGTTTTTTACCTGCCACAAAATCGCAACCAAAAGAGATGCTTCCTATTGTTGATAAACCGATTATTCAATATCTTGTCGAAGAATTGGTTTCTGCTGGAATTAAAGATATTATATTAGTAACGCGATGGGATAAAAAAACACTTGAAGATCATTTTGATAGATCGTTTGAGTTGGAATATAATCTACAGAAAGCAGGGAAGAAAGAGCAACTTATCTATGTTCGGGAAATAGCACGCATGGCGAATTTTATGTATATTCGTCAAAAAGGACCGTATGGAAACGGAACGCCGATTCTTTCTGCAGCAAGTATTATCAAAGACGAGCCGTTCGTTTTTGCGTTCGGTGACGATTTAGTTAAGTCAAGAGAATCTTTTACGAAACAACTTATTGATACGTATAATGAACACAAATGTCCTGTTATTGGTGTACAAAAAGTACCACAGAACCAAGTACATAGATATGGTATTGTAAAGGTCAAAAAAGGGACGCAGGAAATGATTGACATTGTTGAGAAACCCGATATTAAAACGGCACCGTCACGGCTTGCTCAATTTGGTAGAATGATTTTGACACCGGAGATAGTCTCTATTCTACAGGATACGGCAGTAGGCAAAGATGGAGAGTTATGGATTACCGATGCGGTAAAAACATATGTCAATAGGGGGAATAAATTAGTAGTGCGAGAAGTTAAGGATGGAGAATGGCTTACTACAGGAGACCCATTGAATTATTTGAAAGCAACAGTAAAATATGCATTGGATCGCGATGATATTGGTCAAGAATTTAAAAAATATTTGCGTTCATTATCATTGTAGCGTATAGTCGAAATAAAAAAATAATATACTATTATGAAAATGCTTTTTATTTTTTTGATAATGGTGGTGGCAATTATAACTGTTGCTTTGTACTATCAAGCACCTGCAGAAAAGGCACTTATGGCCCTTGCGCCGGAACAAACTGTTGCGACGAGTACAACACCTGTTATAGAAACCCCTGAGTCGGATGGAAATACAACTAAACCGGTTGAAGTTAATTCGTTTTCAGTTCAATCGAGCTCTGAAGAGGGAAATGGAAATCTGATCGTGACCGAAATAACTCCTGATGGGCAGGAACGTACGTTGAATCAAAGCGAAAAAGTGATTATAGAAGATATGAAAAAAGGAACAGGAGAAATAGTGAAAGTCGGTGATACGGTTTCGGTTCATTATGTTGGGACGCTAGAAGATGGGACAAAGTTCGATAGTTCGAGGGATAGAGGAGAACCTTTTAGTTTCACAGTAGGGAAAGGAGAAGTCATTAAAGGCTGGGACGATGGACTTATCGGTATGCAAGTGGGAGGTAAAAGGGTTCTTAGAATTCCGCCGTCACTGGGTTATGGTGATCAATCTATTGGGAATATTCCTGCTAACTCTACTCTTATTTTCGAAATAGAGTTACTCGATATTCAATAGACTAACTTAAACAATTAAATAATGGTATAATATTAGCGTAATAAACTAAAATAAATATTAAGCTAAAATTATGTCATTATGCTATAAAGTCCTTTCAAAGAAACCTAAATTATTCAGACAGATAACCTCATTAACTAAAGAAGAATTTGATAATCTGGCAAAGAAGCTAAAATCCGAATGGGAAGGTATGGAAGCTATTCGGCTTGATCGCCCTGACAGAAAAAGAGCAATCGGACAAGGCCATCCGTATTTTGGAAGCTATGAAGATCTCATCCTTCTTTTAATAGTGTATACCAGAACAAGCTGTAGTAATGTCCTGATAGGAATGCTATTCGGAATCACGGAAACCACCGTAATCACTTTAAGTCAAAGACTTCTCCCTCTTTTGCAAGACAGATTTATTCCCATTACAAAAGTTCGCAAGAAAAAAGGACGCATAAATACTCTGGACGATCTTTTAAAAGAATATCCCGGAATAGAAGAGGTGATTTTGGATGGAACGGGAATAACCACTCGCCGCCCTAAAAAGAAGACAATCCAAGAATTACAGCGGAAAAAGTAAAAAACATGAGAAGAAAACTGTTTTAGCCATTAATTCGAAAGACGGATTGATTCTGGGAAAGACTAAAATCAGACAGGGATCGGTTCATGACAAACGTATTCTCGAAGAAGACCTTCTCCATAAAAGACTGGATAAAGACAAGGGAATAAAGAAGCGGGCAGACAGTGCATGGACGGGAGAAAATCCCGATAACGGATGGCTCGTGAACAAGCGGGCAAAACGGAATCATCCTATCCTTTGACAAAAGGAGAAAAGAAAGAAAACAGAAAGCTTTCGAAAATTCGAATCGGAGTCGAGTATGCCATCAGGCGCGTTAAAGTTTTTAAGAGAATTGGAGATAAAACATGCTTCCGCCTTAAAGGAAAATTGGAAAAGGTCTTAAATGTATCCGTGAATTTAGCAAATTACAAACAACTTTCAAGATTTTCTGCTGCAGCATAGTTTTTCAAAATATCTTGGAGAGCTGTGCTTCGGTAAAAAATAATTGTTTAAGTTAGTCTAATAACATATAAGTCTGACATAGCCATAGTAACGCTGTGCTTCTCGTCAAGATCTGACTTTTTTATCATGAGCTAGATTGGACAAGAACACGGCGTTTCTGGTGGTATAGTTTTTGTGATTGGGGTATACTGTTGTAGAAAATAGACGAATTATGGAATCATTTCTTTCTCCAATTGGAATGGCTTTTATTATTCTTGGTGTTTTACTGTTATTTTGTATGTTCGCTTTTTATCGGTTTTTGCAATACAGGGTTGTTATCGAGCCAATGATACCTCGAGTGATCCGCATTAATTTCACACAGAAGGGAACATTTAAGAATATTATCAAACATCTACGGACACCATTTGCTCTTGAGATTGCTCTTGATCAGTTCGGTACGGAGATGATCTATTATGTGATAGTCCCTTCGAAACATATTGACGAAGTACGACAAAGTCTTCCTGCTCCTGGTGAGATTGTGAATGATTATGAAATGTATACGAGTGAAGGAGTACACCGCGTATTTACCATTGTTGCCAAGGAAGAACTGCAGTCGTTTTCTGCTATGATAGATATATGTGAGAATCTTGATTTTTCGCCCGTGAATGAAATTGGAGAATCAGCAGTGGTACAGTGGACTGTTAAAAGAAAAGAGAATGGTAAATATGCGGTTACCATTCGTCTTTTAGTATCTTCATCAACCGACATTCAGACAGAAGAGATTATTAGATCGATTCAGTGCTCTTTCCCTCAGACGTATGTTTTAGAAGAAATCACAGAAGGAGATTATTTATATGAGATGACTTTTAGGAAATTTAATGAAGCATATGAGATTTTATTGGATGAATAATGCTTTCATTTGCTTCAGAGGAAATTTCTCTTTACAATAAAAATGAGCGGTAAGGATGGCACTCATTTAGTAACAATAATTGGAGTTTCCCACCTTACCGCTTTTTGGTACCTATGTAGGATATGAGATTTTATTTTTATGTTTAAAGAAAATGTCAATTTAAAAGATTTGAGTAGTTTCCATGTCGGCGGTTCCACACGATGGTTTACAGAAGATAAGAGCGTTGATGAAATAATTGAATCTCTACAAAAGGCGAGAAAGGAACTGATACCTGTACGTATTGTTGGAGAGGGGACCAATATTTTATGGAGCGATGAACGGTATAACGGACTTGTCTTACGTCCGACAATTATGACTACTGTACGAGATGGCACTGCACTTACCGTAGGGGCAGGAGTCAAGATGGCGAATGTTATTGATTTTGCCATTCAGCATGGTCTTTCTGGTTTGGAATGGGCAGGGGGATTGCCAGGAAGTGTTGGAGGAGCGCTACGTGGAAACGCGGGAGCTTTTTGTGGAGAAATGCAGAATAGTGTATCGGAAATATTAAGTATTGATGTGGAGACATATGGTATACGCAGAAGAGATAGGGCGGCATGTAAGTATGAATATCGCAACAGTGTTTTTAAAAAAAATAATGGGAAAGAAATTATTATTGAGGCAACATTGTATATGCGGCACGGAGACAAAAAACATATCCGAGATACAGTGGAAGAAAAAATTTTATTTCGAAAAAATAGACATCCACTTGAATATCCAACAGCAGGGAGTACATTTAAAAATGTTCCGATAGAGCGTTTTTCAAAAGATATATTAGAGACAGTGAAACATGTTATTAAAACGGACCCGTTTCCTATCATACCTGCGGGATATTTGATTGAGCATGCAGGTATGAAGGGATATCGATGTGGAGGTGCGATGATTTCAGAAAAACATAGTAATTTCATTATTAATATTTCTAATGCAACAGCTGTTGATATTCGTAATATTATTATACAAGTGAAAGAAAAAGTATTTCATGTATTCAATGTTCATCTTGAAGAGGAAATTATCATTTTTTAATTTTTGTAAAAATGATAATTTCTTTTTTGAATAAAAATTTTTAAGAAATAGTTATCCACAGTGTTTTTTTAAAAGGTCTTCTATTATACAATTACAGTAAAGGTCTAAATGGAAATAGTTATAGAATATCGGTAGTTGCAACTGTGTTCTATACAAAGAATATGTCTGTAAAAAAAACAACAAAAAAAGTAATAAAGAAAGCTGCTCCTAAGAAGGCAGTGGCTAAAAAAGTAATAAAGAAAGCTGCTCCTAAGAAAAAAACAATTATTAAAAAGACAGCTAAGAAAAGGTAATATAGTCAACGTATATCAATATAGCGCAAAAAATCGGGGGGTTCCCCGATTTTTTGCGCTTTTCCGAGAAGTTTCTTATAATGACGATGTATGAAAATTGATATTAAAGTAACCAATATTGAGCTTACAGCTCCCTTGAGAGAGTACATTGAAGATAAGATCGGTGGATTGGAAAAATTTTTAGTTCGATTCAATACTGATAGTATTTTTGCGGCAGTTGATGTTGGACGTTCAACAAATCATCATAAGCAAGGAGAGATTTTTTACACAGATGTAAATTTAGAATTACCTGGAAAGATATTACGAGCGAAAAAGGAATCAGAAGATGTTCGTGCATCGATTGATGCTGTAAAAGATGCGATGCAACAGTCTATAAAAAAATATCTTGGGCAGCAGTTTGAAGATCATCGATAATAAGAAAGAAAAATAAAAATATGAAATTATCCGATTTATTGGGGCATTTTTTTTCATCGGCCACACGACCGAAAGAAATTGATGAGATTAATGCGCTTGAGAATGAAATACAAAAATTGAGCGATGAGCAACTGCAAGATGAGAGCAAGATGCTCAAAGCAAAAGTATCTTCCGGAACATCCCTTGATGATGTACTTGTTCGCGCATTCGCGTTGGTACGAGAAACATCTCGACGTACTTTAAAACAACGACATTACGATGTGCAATTGTGGGGCGGAATTGCTCTTCATACGGGGTGTGTCGCTGAGATGTCAACGGGGGAAGGAAAGACACTTGCTGCTACAGCGCCGATTTATTTAAACGCATTAACGGGAAAAGGAGTACATGTTATTACGGTAAATGATTACCTCGCGAAACGTGATGTTGTATGGATGGGACAAATTTATCATTTTCTGGGTATTTCAGCATCTTGTATCGTTCATGATTCGGCATATCTCTATGATCCGACGTGGCGTATTACTTCTGAAGAACGTGAAGCCTTGGATAAGGAGCGGGATGAAAAAGGGGGATTTTTAATAAAAGAAGATTTTTTGCGACCGATCTCAAGGAAGGAAGCATATGAAGCTGATGTTACGTATGGGACAAGTCATGAATTTGGGTTTGATTATTTACGTGATAATTTAGCATATTCTACCGTGCAACAATCACAAAGAAAACATATGTTTGCGATAATCGATGAAGTTGATTCTATTTTGATTGATGAGGCACGGACACCTCTTATTATTTCGATACCTGATAAGGAATCGTCAGAATACTATAGAATTTTTGCCCAAGCGGTGGCACAGTTCATAAAAGACACAGACTATACTGTTGACGAAAAAATGAGAGCGGTAGAGATTACTGAAGATGGTATTAATAAAGCTGAAAAGTTGACAGGTATTCAAGATATTTATTCAGTCGAAAATATTCGGATAGTTCATTATTTAGAGGCAAGTTTAAAAGCGCGAGCGTTATATGAATTGGATAGAGATTATGTTGTGCGTGACGGGGAGATCATCATTGTTGATCAATTTACTGGACGACTTATGGAGGGACGGCGGTATTCCTTGGGGCTTCATCAAGCGATTGAGGCAAAAGAGAGTGTGAAGGTAAAAGAAGAATCTCGGACATACGCGCAAATCAGTATCCAGAATTATTTCCGTATGTATGAAAAATTGTCAGGTATGACAGGAACGGCACAGACATCTGCTGAAGAATTTCATAAAGTATATGATCTTGAAACTGTCACTATTCCAACAAATAAGCAGATCTCACGTATGGATAGTCCTGATGTTGTTTATAAAACGATCAAGGCAAAATATGATGCGATCGCGGATGATATTAAGAAACGGCATGATAATGGGCAGCCGGTTCTTATAGGAACTGTGTCGATTGAAAAGAACGAAGAACTTGCAAGGGTTTTGAGACAAAAAGGTATTCCGTGCGAGATTTTGAATGCAAAGAATCATGAACGAGAAGGTGGCATCATTGCGCAAGCTGGACGTTTTGGAGCAGTAACTGTTGCAACAAATATGGCTGGTCGAGGAGTTGATATTATTTTAGGAGGAAATCCTTTTAACGAAGAGGAAGCGGAAAAGGTCAAAGTAGCAGGAGGATTACATGTGATTGGCACTGAGCGACATGATGCCCGGCGTATTGATAATCAACTTCGTGGTCGTGCGGGACGGCAAGGGGATGTCGGCTCGTCTCAGTTTTATTTATCGCTTGAAGACGATTTAATGCGTGTTTTCGGTGGAAATAAAATCGCTGCTCTGATGGATAGATTCGACTTACCAGAAGATTTGCCTATTGAGAATAAAATGGTTACTCGTGCGATTTCCCAGGCGCAAAGTAGAGTTGAGGGATTTAATTTCGACGCTCGGAAACATTTACTTGATTACGATGATGTTTTAAATAAACAACGAGGCACATTTTATCGAAAACGCCAACGGTTAATAGAGGGTATAGAAAAGAAATATATACGCGATATCATCGAAGAGTCTATTGAAGGCTTTTTGTTACGGATACCGACCTTCGAACAATCTACTGATACGGAAGAAGAATATTCCCGTTTAGTGAAAGAATCTCAATTGGTTGAAAAAGAAGAAGATTCTTGTACCTCAATTGAAGATATAAGAGACATAGTCAAAAATCGTCTTGATGTATATGATAATTTACATATCATTGGAGGGCAGCTCGCTTCGTTACTTGATTTTATTTGGATGAATCATCTTGAAGATATAGAAGCATTGGCGGAATCTGTACGTATTCGGGCATATGGACAAAAGGATCCGCTCGTGGAGTATAGGAGGGATGGCAAGGAACTCTTCGAACGTATGTTGCAACATTTTAATGAATGGACATTTATGAATGTTTTTAAATTAGAGAAGGCTGTTCAAGAAGCTGCTGTAAATATGGAAGTTGCTGTTGTTCAATCTGCGGTTAAACAGAATAAGAAACCAACATATTCAGGCTCGCAAAAAGTTGGGAGGAATGATCTATGTCCATGTGGTAGCGGAAAGAAATATAAGAAATGTCACGGAGTCTAGTATCTCCCATTTGGTTTACAGGAGTGATGTCTCGTTTCAATTGAATATTTGTTTAAAGGGGAAATGAGGAAATAATTGCGATAATGGTATGCAAGAGATTGAAGTAAAGTTTTTAAATATTGACATTGGAGTAGTTCAAAGAAGGCTTGAATATATTGGGGCAAAGAAAGATGGAGAATATTTTCAGAGGTGGAAAGTATTTGATTACCCTGATTGGAGACTTGATAAAGATGGTTCATGGCTTCGATTGAGAGATGAGGGGGATGGAAGAATAACACTGACGTTCAAAAAGCGTTTAGGTATGCAGAGTAGGGAAGGTGCGATTAATGATTTGGGGATGGAAGAGATAGAGTTGCAGATAGATAGTTTCGATAATGCTGTTTGTCTGTTTGCAAAAATAGGGTTTATTGAGAAGCATTATGCCGAGAAACGGAGGATTCGATGGAAAAAAGATGACACTGAATTTGATATCGATATATATCCTGAACTTGAACCATATCTTGAAATTGAAACGACATCATGGGATAAAATTGATGAAGCAATTGAAATTTTAGGATTTGATCAACAAGATAAGAAAATTTTTTCTGCTAATCAAGTATATGCACTGAAAGGTATTAAGGTGGCCGATTTGGAACGCATAACTTTTGCCGAAGGGTTGGTAAAGCGACCAAAAGAGTATTAAAACAAGTATATTATAATGGAACAAAATCAATATCTTCACGAGGTGGCAATTACGGGTATTATTGTATATGATGAAAAATATTTGATCACCAGAAGATCCCCGAATAAGAAACGATTTCCTGGGATGTGGACTGTTCCCGGTGGCAAATTGGAGACAAAGGACTACATAGCATTACCAAAAGATGCGGAGTATTATTGGTACAATGTTTTAGAACGAGTTCTAAGGAGAGAGATCAAAGAAGAAGTTGGGATTGATATAGACAATATTGACTATGTCACAAGTTTAGCAACGGTTCATGTAGACGGTGCTCCATCGTTAGTAATTTCTTGTATGGCTGATTATGTGGGAGGCAATATCATATTGCAAGAAGACGAATTAGACTCTTATGCATGGGTTGATCTTGAAGAATCGAAAAAATATCCGTTACTTGATGGAATTTATGACGAATTAGTCATGGCAGAAAATCGTAGAAAAGGGAAAAAGTCTGAATGGCAAAGATTTTAAGTGTGATATTTATATGGACGATTATTATAGACAATTACCTCGAAAAAGCATGGCTGCGGGAGCATTAGTTTTTAATGCAACGTCTGAATTACTCATTGTAAAACCAAGTTATATGAATGATTGGTCCATCCCCGGAGGGGTTGTTGAGGAGAATGAGTCACCTAGGAATGCGTGTATACGAGAGATCAAGGAGGAAGTTGGTATTGTTTTGGGTAATATTTTGCTCCTATGTGTTGATTATATGTCTTCTGATGTCTATAAAAGCGAAAGTCTCCAGTTTATTTTTTATGGTGGTGTATTGAGTGAGGTCGAGGTGAGAAAAATAACGACGGATGGAGAAGAAATCGTTGATCATAGATTTGTGGATATCGAGACGGCAGTGGAACTCCTTGGAGGACCAACTAAAGGATTGGCGAGAAGGCTGCAAAGATGCATGGATGTAGTCGCAAGTAATAGAGGGATATATTTGGAGAATGGGGCGTGATCTATTCGAGAGAACAAAACATATGGATTACGTTGATATAATAGAAAAGGCTATGGAATTTTATTTATGAATGAAACAGTATTTTGTTAAAAATGAGGGAAAGTTTGTTATTGCAGTATTATGAAATATACAGGTTTATTACTTAAAGAAAGTTTGCGAGATGAAGCTGTTTTAAGCGAAATGACAGTGATTAGAACGGAGATTTGGGACGTTAAGAATGCTGTTGCGGGACAACCGAGACAATGGACGGCTGTTCACTTCGAAGTTGCCGAAGAAAAGGTTGTTGTAGTTGCCAGAGAATTAAGTAAGTCGTTAAAACCTGCATGGTATTTGAATATGTCGGGAGAAAGTAATGTTTTTGTTATATTTCATGATAAGGTATTTAAATATCAGAAAGGGGATGTGGTAAGGCGGTCTGAAGTGATTTTATATGGCAAGAATGAGGGTATACCAGAACATCAATTAGATTGGAAAGAGTAATGGTATGGACGGTTAGTACTTTATTTTTCTTTAAAGATCAAATTCTTGCATATTTTTGATTGTTTTGAAAATTTTTTCTTTAAAATTATTTTTAGAAAATTGGTAAGCACTTTCAATAATGCATTTTCGATTGAAGATTTGTGTTTCATATCGTTCTACAGCTGCTGCAAGCTCTTGAGGTGTATTTTTATAGAAAAATGTACCATTGATACCTTCTTGCACGATTTCGAGCGCCCCTCCGCGACCATAGGCGATAACGGGAGTCCCGCATGTAATTGCTTCCGCCGCTACTAAGCCAAAATCTTCTTCTTGCGGGAATATGAAAGCTTTTGCGTTACTAATGATTTTTCTTAGTTCATTTTCGTCTTCAATCATTGGGTGCATCGTAATATAGGGAGACCGAATACGTTTTTTTATATTTTCTTTCTCCGGTCCATCTCCGATAATGAGAAGTGGTCTTTGTAGTATATTGAATGCATCGACGATGAGATCAAAACGTTTATAGTGAATAATGCGTCCAAATGCAAGATAATAAGGGCTATCTTTTTTTGTTTGTTCGGGGAAAAATAAGTCGGTATTTACAGGCGGATATAGAACATCGGCATCGCGGGCATAAAAATTGTTAATTTTTTCTCGTGTATAATGTGAATTGGTAAAAATAATATCAGGTCTTTGTGCTGCTCGTTTGTCCCAATGTCGTAAAGCGTATAGAAGAGGTTTCCCTATATTCAAAATTGGTTTTGAGAACAAGGTACCGAGATACATTTCTGGCTCCCATGCATATCGAAGCGGTGAGTGGATATATGAGATGTGGGGCGTATTTTTGTATCGTACTCCTTTGCCGAATCCTGCGGAATCAGAAATAATAAGGTCATATTGTTTTCCGAGATTTAGTGTACAGGCGGCGGGAGCAAACAATGGGATGAAGTATCTGTGGTTGTTGCGGATCAGTGGTTTATCAAGAAAACTGGTATAAATGGTGCGATCATTAAATCGATGACCGAGCGATTCGTTGTCGTGAAATAGTGTATAAATTGGAGCGTCAGGGAACATTTCTGTTAACGTTAACAGCACGCGTTCAGCACCTCCGAATTGATTCAGATAATCGTGTACTAATGCAACATTCATAATTGTGTTATAATTGTACCGTGAGTTATCCAAAATGGAAACGAGTCTTTGATGTCGTCGGTGCCTTTGTTGGGCTTATTATTATTGTGCCATTTGTTCCTTTTATTGCGCTTGCCATTAAAATAGAAACTCAAGGTCCGGTTATTGTAAAGTTGGGACGTATTAGTGAAGGAAGGCGTGTGGAAGTGTATAAATTTCGCTCGATGATTGTTGGCTCGGCTCGTTTCAAGAAGAACCTTGTTCATCTTAATGAACGAAGTGATGGCCCTTTTTTTAAGATACGGAAAGATCCACGCCTCACGAAAACGGGCGTTTTTTTGCGAAAATTTAGAATTGATGAGTTCCCTCAATTTATTAACGTTCTAAAAGGAGAACTCGCTTTGGTTGGCCCTCGTCCACATGAGCCCGAAGAAGTTGCAGCCTATCCTGAAGAATATAAGCATGTGGCGAGTTGTCGTGCGGGAGTGACGGGGTATTCGCAGGTAAACGGTTCTTCAAGCTTGCCGTTTTTACGAGAGCTTGAATTAGACTCGTGGTATATACAGCATGTTTCATTATTAGGTGATATGCGAGTGATTATGAAAACGATCGCAATTTTATTTTTTGACCCAACAGCCGTATAATAAGATTATTATCAAGAGAAAAGTAAAACGTAATATAAGCAGAATCGTTGTTGATATTCGGCATCCTGGCTCACATGGCTGTGTGGGGCCTTTTTCTTATGAAGAAGATGCGACAAAAGATGATTTTTTAAAGCAGACTCCATTTATTGCATCACGCAGGTTCTGGACGTTGAGGAAAGTATTTTCATTCGTCGTATTTTTTTTGTTCTCGGTTGTACTTATTGGAGGATTATATGTATGGACTTCAAAGGACGTTGTACTTGGTTCGGCTCATTCGCTATATGGACATTTTAGAGAGTTGTCGGAAAATTTAACGGCGCTTGATACTGAAAAAGCTGATCGTTCGTTAGCGTCTGTAGGGGCAGAACTCTCCATATTAGAAGATAAACTTCGTTTCTTGGAATTTATCCCCACGTTGAAAGCAGTTCCTGAAATGTTTGAAAATATTGGTAATCTTATTAGAATTATCGGTCTTTTGAATAACGATCTTGCTCTTTTGAAAAAGGAGGGGATGCATATGTTATTTAATGATACGGACGGACAATTGATTGCTACCCTTAAGAGGGTAGATGCAAATTTAGGAGATCTTGAGCTTGTCGGATCAGACATCCGTAATAAAATTGTTCAATTCAGTTCATTTTCTGATATTGGTATTTCTGATAATTATCTCGCGATAAGTGCGGAATTGTTGGAAGCGCGAAGAAGTCTTCAGGCATTTATTGCCTTTTTGGAAAAATATACCGATAAGCATATTTTAGTGCTTCTTGAAAATTCGTCAGAAATTCGCCCTGGCGGTGGTTTTATTGGCAGTTATGCGGTTGTAACAATTCAAAAGGATCACGTTACGAATATAGAGGTGAATGACATTTATTATCCGGATTATTTTTTTGAAAGAAACATCGAACCACCAAAACAATTGCAGGGGATTACCAGTGATTGGGGGGCTCGTGATGCGAATTGGTTTTTCGATTTTCCGACCTCTGCGAAAAAAATAACAGAATTTATGGAATCTTCGCCTGTGTTTGCGGATAAACGTATCACGTTTGATGCGGTTGTTGCCGTTAATGTATGGACGGTTGAGGATCTCCTTGATATAGTGGGACCGATTGAGGTGCCTGACTATGAGATGACTTTAACGTCAGAAAATTTTCTTAGCGAGATTCAGCAAGAAGTAGAGATGGGACGTGATAAAAAGCCGGGGCAAAATCCTAAAAAGATACTGAGTGTTATAGCGCCACTTTTGATGGAGAAGCTCACACAATTAGATTCAGGGGAAAAACAGCGATTGTTTGAAATTTTTACCTATCGTCTTAAAAATAAGGATATGAAGTTCTATTTTAAGGACAATACGTTAGAACAATTTGTGCAACGATTTGATGCGGGTGGAGAGGTGTTAAAATTGCCGGTAGCGTTTTCAGGTGATTATTTGGCTGTTGTGAATACCAATGTCGCCGGAGGGAAAACGGACAAGATGATAAACGAAGATATAGCGCTTCATTCAACGGTTTTTGATGACGGAACGGTACAAGATGATCTTGTTGTTACTCGTACGCATACAGGAGCAAACGCACAAGCGTTATGGTATCGGGCGGATAATCAAAATTTTATCAAAATTTTTACGCATCCATATTCTCATTTGGAAATGCTTGAAGGTAATACGGAGAAGACAGTTGCACCATATGTTGACTATAAGGCAAAGGGATATGAGGTTGATTCAGATCTTGCTGCTGTCGAGAGTACGAAGGTGTATCTCGATGAATTTAAAACATCGAGGTATGTTGAATCAGGGAAGAATGTTTACGCAACATGGTTTACCGTTTCTGCTGGAGAGTCACGTGAATTGAGGATGCGGTATACAATTCCTCAACCTTTGTCAGTTGAGTCTGGTAATACGTTTCAGTTTATATATGAGAAGCAGTCTGGCGTTGAGGCGAATTTTGAGTACACTATTAAAGCACCGGCAGGGTTTGTTTGGAAAGAAAATGGTGAAAAAATATATAGATACATGAATCGCTACCTCCCTGCACGGCTTATTTTGACGTTGACATTAGACAGATTATGATCCGAAATTTTGTTATTATTGCACACATTGACCATGGGAAGTCGACGCTTGCCGATCGTTTTTTGGAATTCACCGGAACGATTGCAGGGCGTAAGATGAAGGAACAATATCTTGATCAGTTAGAACTTGAACGTGAACGAGGTATTACGATTAAAATGGCGCCGGTCCGTATGATGTATAACGATGTTACGTTAAATCTTATCGATACACCTGGGCATAGTGACTTTTCGTATGAAGTTTCTAGGGCATTAAAGGCGGTGGAAGGAGCTATTTTGCTTGTTGATGCGACACAAGGTATTCAAGCTCAAACATTGGCAAATTTTCATTTGGCGAAGGAGCATAAACTTACGGTCATTGGTGCACTTAATAAAATTGATCTCAATCCAACGGGAGTGGACACATTGTCGGAAGAGCTGGCGGATCTTATCGGAACGACACCTGAAAATATTTTTCGTGTATCAGGTAAAACGGGCGATGGTGTTCCCGAACTATTACAAGCTGTCGTTGATCGTGTCCCACCGCCTGAAACAAGGGGAGAAAAGTCAGCGCTTATCTTTAGCTCACATTACGATGATCATAAAGGGGTGGTTGCATTTGTCCGTGTATTCGGCGGTGCATTTCAGCGAGGAGAACAAACGAAAATGCTTGCCTTTAACAGGACGTTTTTGATTAAAGAAGTTGGCTATTTTGCTCCGGAACTGACAGCCTGTACTATACTGACTTCGGGAGATATAGGATATATAGCAACAGGCATAAAAGATCCTGATGCGATTAATATTGGTGATACGGTCGGGGAAAATGCGTTGCAGGGGTTTAGAATCCCTCAATCAACCGTTTTTGTGTCAGTATATCCGAGTAATAATAGTGAATATGATGATTTAAAGTTGGCGATTCACAAATTGCGATTAACGGATTCTTCTCTTATTTTCACACAAGATTTTAGTACTGTCTTGGGGAGAGGTTTTAAATGTGGTTTTCTTGGTAAATTGCATTTCGAAATCATTATCCAACGTTTACTTCAAGAGTTCGGATGTGAGGTGGTCACAAGTTTTCCATCAGTTGCCTATAAAGTAAAGCCGAAGGCGATCGGAAAGCAGTCTGGAGTATTGGAATTGGATGCAGCGGGGTTTATGACTATAGAAAATCCGAAAGATTTCCCCGATGATTATATGGAAGCGCAGGAACCATATATTCGGATTGCCATATTGACTTCAGCTCACTATGTTGGGGCGGTGTTGGGACTGGCGGGTTCATTCCGTCTGGATAATATTGAGACAAAAACATGTAGTAATGGTATCGCAGTCATTGCGGAGATGCCACTTTCTGAACTTATTTCTGATTTTGACGATGCATTAAAATCAGTTTCTGAGGGATTTGCGTCGTTTAGTTATGAGTTGATCGAGTATCGACGAGTTGAGTCGCAAAGACTTGATATTTTGGTAGCAGAGGAACTTGTGCCCGGATTAAGTCGCATTATTCATAAAAACGACATCGAACGAGAAGGAAGACAAATGGTGGAACGCCTTAAAAATCTTTTGCCGCGGCAGCAATTCGTGCAAGCGATTCAGGCGGCGGTAGGGAGTAAAATTGTAGCGCGAGAGAATATTCCGGCGTTACGGAAAGATGTAACGGGATACTTGTATGGTGGAGACAGATCTCGAAAGATGAAATTATGGAAAAAACAACAAAGAGGGAAAAAGCGATTAAAAAATATTGGACGTGTTGAGGTGCCTGTTGAAGTTTTTAAAGAGTTGTTGAAAAAATAGTGATTTTTTATAAACATTTATAGGAGATTACGAGAATTTCAGATAGTTTATTTGAGAATTTTGCATACACGCGCTAAAATGGAAATGTTTATGGAGATAAAGAAGATTTTAGCGGGAGGGCTTCTTGTTGTGACTGTCTCATTTGTCGGTTATCAAGTGTATTGTGTGGAAAAGAAAAGACATGGTCTCGAAACAAGCTTTTTTGAAAAGGAGCGAGAATATCAGATGTTTGAGCAGGAGAATAGAGTATTACAAAGCCAAATCGATTATTATGCGGAAGATCGCAATTTAGAAAAGGAGTTGCGAGGAAAATTTAATTATCGGGCGCCGGATGAAACAATGATCATTGTAGTGCCCCAACAAGAGGGGGAACAAAATTGAAGAAACATTAAAAAGATATGCGGATGTAGTATAGTGGCAGTACATAAGCTTCCCAAGCTTAGGGCGCGAGTCCGATTCTCGTCATCCGCTCCAAAAAAATATAAAGACCCACTGCCCAGAACACTCATTTTTTGATATGATAGAAGAATGATCAACATACAAAAGCTTAAACAGCACCCAAAAACATTCATTAATCTCATCGGTATTTCTCCACAAGAGTTCGATATACTCATAGCGAAGGTTGAACCCCTCTGGAGAGAAACTGAAAAGAAGCGAAAGAGACAAACAAACACAAAACACAAGGTTCTCACGGTTGGATCAGGACGATTGTTCAAATGTACGCTTGAGGAGCGTATTGCCATGCTTCTCTTGTATACGCGAACATACACTTCGCATGTGTTCATCGGAATGCTTTTTGATGTTGATGAATCACGTATTTGTCGATACTTTGCTCGTCTGAGACCTGTTGTTCTGGAAGTCTTCGATATTCCACAAAAAAAGATCGATGTGTCACCGGATGAAATTCTTGAATTGATCGTCGACGCGACGGAACAACGGACAGAGCATAGAAAGAAGTCAGGTGGCAGCGGTCAATCAGGGAAAAAACGAGCATACACGATCAAAACACAGATCATTACGGACACCAAAGGATACATCAAACATATCTCCCGATCTGTTCCCGGAAATATTCATGACAAAAAGCTGTATGATCGTACGGGGATCAAGGCAGGCATGGGTGATCTTGGGTATAGTGGTACCGATATGAGACTTCCTCACAAATCATCAAAATTGCGCAAATTGACAGAGGAACAAAAGGCAGACAACAAAGCACACGCTAAAGTACGGATTGTTGTTGAGCACGTCTTTGCTTTCTTGAAACAATTTCGTTTGTTATCCGATCGATTCCGCGGAAACCTTAAAAACTATGATCAGTATTTCAGAATCGTGTGTGGTCTCCATAATCTGAAACACTGCTAACAAGAAAAAATCCCCGCGGTTTCACGACTATATGATTTTAGGCAGTGGGTCTTAAGATTGTTTATTTGATAGTATTTGATGTTTTTACACTATTCAATTACAGTAATTTTTGATAGAGTGAATTAAAATTCGTATAATATGAATAATTATCTACTTTCTTTTATTACCTTTAGCAAACCCGTTATTGCAGGTGTCATATTTTTGTTCGCATGTTTGGTATACAATCCCATAACCTTTCAAAGGTTGTCTTTCTTACATGAGTACGGTAAGAAATCGTTGTATCGGTATCTTTTTTATGGCATGACAGGTTTTTATGTTCTTTACGCTACAGCGCTCACTGTTTTGCAGTATCTTGCCTGGTCAAACACAAAGTTCACTAATCTCTTATTACATATGCCGATAACCAATATGTTTAAAGGTGGAACAATCTCGTGGCTTTTTAATAATAAGCTTGGTTATTTCTTATTCTATTCATGGGGCAGTTTTTGGTTGGAAATTTTTTTAATAGGAATCATGTCAGTACTTTTCTGGCTTTTTCTCCATGTGCTACGACGTTACAATGATCGGTTTTTTGTAGATGGAGAAGTAGAACTTGGTGCGTTAATGATACTGCTTATCGGTTGGCCTGCCGATATTATATTTATTGGTATGGTTTTTTTCTCGGTGGTGATTGTATCAATTGCTCGCTTGATTATTTTTAAAGAAGCATATACAACGCTCGGGTATCCATTTTTATTAGCCGCTTTTGTAACGTTGATATGGGGGAATGCATTGATTTCTCTTTTCTCTTTAGGAGTATTGCAGATGATACGTTCTTAGATTGACGAGGTGTTATGTTTATGTTATCAATCTGTGATAGTTATTTATAATTTATAGTTATTTAATAATTTAATAAAAAATATATGAATAAAACCATAGTAAAAAAATGGGGGAGAAAAATATCGGATATTGACTTCAACGAATGGAGTATCCTTTTGATGGGAGTCTTCGCAGATTTTTGCGGACCTTTTAAAAAAAGTATTAGAGGAATAATTTCTACACAGGGAATGAAATATCAAGAAATACCGTCAATATATTGTCTCCCGAGATTTCGTTTTGTCCAACAAGTTTCGTTAGATATTACACAGGTTTCAAAAGGAAAAGATACGGTGAATTCGATATGTATGTCATTTTTTAGCTCTAACCCTCATTGTATTTCGATTATCGCATCGGGTAAGGAAGCGATTGATGTTGTGGATGCACTTCTCCTGTTTCACAAAAAACAGGGCTTTTCTGTGAAAGGTTGTAAACCACGATATATAGTTTTCTATAGAAAAAAGATAGATTTATTGTCGAAGGCTAATAGTTAAATAGGGTAAGAGCCGACTTTTTAAAGAGCCGGCTCTTTTTTTGTGTGGTACTGAAATGGATGCTATACTTTTATAAAGTAGTATGGATATTAAGAAGCAAAAAGTATCTTCTGGTATTAGATTCTCCTTATGTGATAACGAAAAAGAAATAGGGCATGCATGGCTTTATATACTCTCTAATGATCAGCATGAACAACCATTTGGTTTTATAGAGGATGTTTTTGTAGACGAACAATATCGAGGGCAAGGATTGGGCACAAAGCTTATACGGGAGATGCTTAGGGAAGCAAAGCGAAAACTTTGTTATAAAGTGATACTGACGAGTCGTAACACGAAGCCTGGAGTGCATGCATTTTACAACAAATTTGGTTTTATTGACTGGGGGAAAGAATTTAGGTTGCCCCTTGAATAACGTTTTTTACAATGTACGATTCATAAAAAACCTTTGAATTTTCGTTTAAAAGTATGGTAGACTGAACGCGTTCCTCTGAAATCGAGAAAGAGAATCGCCAGCATAGCTCAGGGGTAGAGCGACTCTTTCGTAAAGAGTAGGTCGTGGGTTCGATTCCCCCTGCTGGCTCCGAATGATGCAATAGACGAGTTGCAACACAGGATGTTTAAAATATCAAGAACGATGACGGTTTTGTTTTGAGCAAAATCGAAGAAAATGTTATCTATAGATTCATACATGGAAGAATATACACAAAAAAATTTGGAAGAGCTCACTCGTTGCTTAGGCGAGCGTCTTTGACGTTGCAGGTAAGCAAAAA
Organism: bacterium; assembly: GCA_043808035.1. Classification (GTDB taxonomy): domain Bacteria; phylum Patescibacteriota; class Minisyncoccia; order UBA6257; family Colwellbacteraceae; genus JAZDFH01. The sequence goes on from JAZDFH010000052.1 coordinate 20,693, forward strand.
CGGTTAAAAGAGCTGGACTACGAGATTTCGGATCCGGATATCTGGAAAAACGATCGTCGATCTGCAGAAGCGAAAAGCAAAGAGGCGGGCATTTTACGTGATCTCCTTGAGCGTTTTCAAGCGATTACTTCTCTTGAAGAATTACAATCGTTTGATATGCGGTTATTGTTGTCTGGTCCCCATGATACATCTCCTGCGGTGATTTCTGCCTTCGCAGGTGTTGGCGGGCAGGATGCGGCAGATTGGGCGGCGATGTTGCTTGATATGTATCGCGGTTATGCTGATCTTCAAGGATGGAAAGTTGTATACGTTGATGATAATACCATTGAGGTAAAAGGGAACCATGCCTTCGGCTTTTTACGAAACGAAGCGGGAGTTCATCGGTTAGTTCGGATTTCACCGTATGATTCGAAACAATTACGGCATACTTCTTTTGCTCTTGTTGAGGTATTGCCTGTGTTACCTGATATAGAAGTGGGTAATATTTATATACCTGAAAAAGATTTGAAGGTTGAATTTTCACGTTCGGGTGGCCCAGGTGGACAGAATGTGAACAAAGTTGAAACAGCAGTACGGATTGTTCATGTTCCAACTGGTATTTCTGCGGCGGCGAGAGCCGAACGATCTCAGACACAGAATAGAGAACGAGCAATGGCATTGCTAAAGACACGTCTTGTAAAACTAATGTCGGATCGGCAGATTAAGGAACTCTCGGATTTAAAAACAACCGAGAAGCCGAAGTGGGGGAATCAGATTCGATCGTATGTCCTGCATCCATACAAGATGGTAAAAGATCATCGGACGGATGTGGAAACAAGTAATATTGAGGGAGTCTTAGAGGGACATATTACCGATTTTATTGAGGCAGGCTTACGTTTAACGCCTGAAAAAAATGAGGCATGACAAAGAGCGTGATTTTTGCTATTATATTAATATAGCTGGATAGATTTTAGACAGCCGATATATTTTTAGAGAGAAATGATTGTATTTCAAAACGTATCGAAAAATTATAATTCCCATGCAGCGTTAATTGATGTTAATTTCAAGATTGCTCCACAAGAATTTGTTTCGATAGTGGGTCGATCGGGAGCGGGAAAGTCAACTATCATTAAATTACTGATTGGGGAAGAAAAACCTACAAAAGGACGTATTTTGGTTGGTCAATACGACGTTGCAAAATTAAGGCGGAAAGAACTTCCGAAACTTCGGCGGCATGTTGGTATTATTTTTCAAGATTTTCGTTTGTTGCCAAGTAAAAATGTGTACGAAAATGTTGCTTTTGCGCTTGAGGTTGGAGGGCAATCAGAGGATGAAATCCCCGATTTGGTATTTGAGGTATTGGATCTGGTTGATCTTACGGGGAAAGAAAAAAATTTTTTCAATGAACTTTCAGGTGGAGAACGTCAACGAGTGGCAATTGCTCGTGCGATGGTAAACAGACCCGATATTATTATTGCCGATGAACCGACAGGAAATTTAGATCCGTTCAATACAATGGGTATTATTAATTTACTGACTAAAATTAATGAATTGGGGACTACTGTTATTTTGACAACACACAACAAGGATATTGTGGACAAATTGAACCGTCGAGTTATGGTAATCGAAGAAGGACGCTTGGCCACTGATGAGGCGAAAGGGAAATATACAGTAACATAAAATATGGCAACTACATTATATCGTATTTTAAAGCATGGTTTTCAAAATTTTTGGCGACAACGGTTACTTTCGATAGCGACACTGATTGTAATGATTTTAGCTCTCTTGGTATTTGAAGGTCTGACTATTTCAAGTTTTGTCGGAAAGACAGCGTTGAATACTATTCAAGATAAAATTGATATCAGCGTATATTTTGAGACAACGGCTGCAGAGGATAAGATTTTAGATATTAAGCGAACACTTCAGACATTGGAAGAAGTGAAATCTGTTGATTATATTTCGCGGCATGATGCGCTTGAGCTTTTCAAGGAGCGGCACAAAGATGACGAAACAATTAGTAAAGCATTGGAAGAGTTGGGAGATAACCCTCTTTCCGCTTCTTTGAATATTAAGGCAAAGAACCCTGAACAATATTCAGTTATCGCTTCATATCTTGAAAATGATGCACTACAAGGTTTTGTAAAAAGTGTTGATTACAATCAAAATAAAGTTGTTATTGATCGTTTAACGGCTATGATTAATGTTGTTCGTCAAGTGGGAGTGGCCTTGATTGTCGCACTTACTTTTGCAGCTATTTTGGTTACATTTAATACTATTTTACTTGCCATTTATTCGAATAAAGAGGAGATTGGCATTATGCGCCTTGTTGGCGCGTCTGACTTCTTTATTCGTGGTCCCTATATTGTTGAAGGTATTTTATATGGAGTGATATCTGCGATTTTAAGTACAGCCATCACTGCTCCAATCGTGTTCTTTGTGTCACCATATATGCATGTTTTTATTTCCAGCATGGACTTGGCGGCATATTTTACCGGCAATATTTTTTCCTTATTCGGATATCAACTTTTATTTGGTATTGGGATTGGTGTAATATCCAGTATTATTGCAATTAGGAAATATTTGAAAGTTTAAGATTCACTAAAAAGTGAAAGGTACGCTTTTTTTGTCGAATAGTATAAATGTGGTATACTATACAAAATGACAGAGAAAAAAGAGGAAGAAAAAAGATCATATACCAAAGAGTTATTTTTAACACTCATCAGTGGATTTTTTAAAAATGTCGGGGTGAACTGGCTTGGAGCTGTAACAGAGAAAGCTCAAGAAACAGGCGCTCGAATTGAAAAAAAATTTATTGGTACGTTATTAATAACAGCGGGTGGAATATTGGTATGTGTTGGAGTTGCGAAATTCGTAGAAAGCATTATTGTCGTTCAAGGTGCTGGTTATATCATTGTAGGGGTTATCGTTGCTTTACTTGGCTTTTTAATTAAATTAAAATAAGGACGCGAAATAAAAAAAATAATACATAATTGTTTATGGATAAGAAAATTGTGAAAGAAGATATCGAGAAAGTAAAAACAAAAGCTGCAGTCGAATTGAAAAAGGCTGAAGTTGAATTAAAAAAAGTTGAAGTTGAGATGCAAAAAGCGGTGAAAAAGGTGAGAGAATATGTAAAGAAAAATCCGGAGCGAGCAGCTGCAATATCAGCAGGTGTTGGTGCGGCGGTTGGCGTAGCTCTTGGCTTTCTATTGAAAGGAGAGAAAAAGAAAAAATAAGGAATTTCAGTAAATATCACAAAAAAACCGCAGATAACGCGGTTTTTTTGTGATGTACTTTATTTTTTTTGGTTTAATGCCGTGTCAGCTTCGCTGTTCGGTAGTTTATTGTTTTTTGCAGGTCTATTTTTGCGTGCGCGTGTCACGAGTTTATGAAAAAATCCACCTTTTATTTCTTTTTTTATGTAGAAAAAGCCAATAGTTGCGATGGTCAGTGCTCCAACTCCATCAACGATTAAGTCCCACATGGTATCAACAAGACCTGATTTTTGCATATTTGTTGCAAAGAATGAGTCCATACTGAACTCAAAGATTTCCCATACGGTTCCGAGCGCAAGTGCGAAACAAAAAGAAAAAAATGCTATTAGAAATGCACTCGCACTGATAAGATTTTCACTATAAAGTGTATAGAGTATTAAGAAACCGATAAACCCGAGTGCAATCCCTGATGCGGTATGCAAGACAATATCCCACCACCAGAATTTTGTATAGAAGCCTTGGATTTCTCCTAAGAATAGCGCTGCGTAGATAAATACAGTTAAGAACAATTCAAACTCAATAGGAAGATGGATATTATAGTTTCGTGCCAATAAGGAGGGGAATATGGTTACAATAAGAGCAAGTGTGCTAATAAAAAGCACTGTCCAGTTCCCTTTAATAGAGGCGGTTATGATTGCTCCAATGATCGAAAGGCGTAGGATGTACGAAATGACTTGCAATATACGTTCTACATTCGATACGTTTTTATCGAAAAATATGTATGTAAACCAGTGTTTTATTTTTTCCATTTTTATTTATATACAAAACGCTGCCTTTTGAGCAGCGTCTTATTTTAAGCACCTATTATAGTATCTCTTTTCACTGATCTGATACTACTAGAAGAGCGAAAAAATAAGTACTTATGTTTATTATATCGTGAATATAGTTTGTTCAATAGTCTTTGTTGTGTATAACTTTTATGGTTGAAACAAAGTTTCAGGTTGAATGATCACGCGTTTTATTTCGTGGAACTGCAAAGCTGTTTTTTCTATCTGTGCATACAAGAGCCCTGTTCGACATGAACCGCCAGTAGTAAAGCCCGGGATTTCGGTGAATGTCAGTGTTAGTGTTTCATTTTGGATTTTTATATCAATCAATTTGAAGTCCTCGTGAGGGAATTCTGTTTGGAAACCAAGATCACGCTCTTCACCTGTTATATCCCCATTGATGAGTAATTCCATGGTTTCTTGTATCGGATTGTGACCATCTATGGTGCGAGTGACTGGCAGAAGTGTTTTTTGGCTACAAACATCGATGGTTGGATTTTGTTTCGAGTTTGGATAATAGAGTAAAACGTGTTGTGGAATCACAATTTTCTCCTCTGATAATTGTTCGTTTCCGTTTGAAGAAAAAGATTTCAATTGAAGGTTGTTTTCCTGCTCGGGTGGTATCGGTCGTGAACCAATAAATGTATTATACATCGAAAGTGTCGCTGATGTGATTGCAATAACGATGAGAGCGATAATAATAAAAAAGAGGAATGTGGTTTTTTGCATGTGAGTATTTATATTAGCTATGGTTGATGCATAGCTAGTACTCGATTATTCTATTTTTGTCTATCAGACAATTTAATGATATAATGTTTGTATAATCATTTAATCCAAATAAATGAACAAATACAAACAAAAACATATCGTCAAATTATCTGATGAACAAAAAGCTCTATTGGAA